>JAKAIJ010000213.1 GCA_021814355.1 Acidobacteriota bacterium | reverse complement strand
CGGTCCGCTTGGCGATTATACCAGAGACCCCAGCGCGAGAAGGGGAGCCCGGCGGGCTCCCCTTCTCCTTCCTCCAAGACCCTCCCTCGGAGCCTACTGGCTGAAATGGCCCCAGGGCCCCGAATAGGGGCCGCAGTTGGCCACGACGAGGTAGTAGACCACCCCCCCCGCGCCGGAGGCCGTGTCGGTGTAGGAGGTCCCAGGCGCCGTGCCCACGGCGCTGAAGTAGCCCGCCTGGGACGGGTTGGTTCCCCGGTAGACGGTGTACTGTTCCACGTCCCCCGGGCTCCCCGGTGCGGCCCAGGTGAGGACGGGGTTGAGGGAGATGTCCTTCGCAAGTTGCATGGTTCCGGGAACCTCAGGAAGGCTGACCAGGCACCCTCCCCCGTAGAAGGCGGTGTAGTTGGTCACGGGGCAGGCTCCGCCCCCCGCGGGGCAGAAGCTGCTGGCGACCCGCAGGGTGGCCGCCACGGTGCCCTCGGACCAGGCCGAGAACGTGTAGTAGCGGCCCGCGAAATTCACCGGCGTCGAGGCGGTTACGTCCCAGTTGTAGCCCGCGGGCCACGCGAAGGTCCACGGCCCGACGTAGTTGGCTCCGGAGAGGGCGAAGGGGGCGTCAATGTGGGCGCCGGCCGCCGTCGTGTCGAAGGTGTAGTTCTCCCCGAGGGTGGTGAAATAGGGATCGGCGTTCTCGGTCCCATAAAAGTGGATAACCCACTTGTTGAACCCCATCCCGGGGTAGCCGTCCCAGTAGTTGACGGCCACCAGGCTCCCGGACCCCGGCATCACCCGTCCGTCCCCGTCCGAGGCGTCCGCCGCCGCCGTGAAGTAGAACCAGCTCCCCGCGGCGAACCCCGTGCAGGTCTCGTCGGAGGCGTCCGTCAGGATCATCTGAGCGCCGCCGTAGGGGTCCACGCTCGCCTGGTCCCGGTGCGAGTAGGCCATGTAGATGTAGGGATGCGCCGCCACCCCGTTGGTTCCGAGCCCCGAGCCGTCCACGGCGAGGGAGGGCGAGCGCTCGTCGGCCTTGTTGTCCAGGAAGTAGCTCTCCTGCCAGTTCAGGGTGATGTTGGCGGGGGTGCACGTGATCGTGCCGCAGGTGGTGCCCCCGTTGCAAGAGTTCCAGGCCATGCAGACCTGGTAGCGGGCCGGGTCCGTAGGGGCGGGGTTGCCCGCGGGGAAGAACTGGTCCGCGGCCACCACGACGCGGGAGGTGGTGATCCCCGCGCCGCCGCCGTGGCTGGCGGCCACCGACGGCGCCCCGTAGGGCCATGCGCCGCCGGTGCTCGTGAGCACCGTCACCTTGGTGGCGGAGGAGAGCCCCGTGGAGTAGGGCGTGGCCCCGGGGTGCGCCGCCCGGGCGTACCGCACCTCGTGGGCGGTGGCGGCCGAGGCCGCCGCCACGGTCAGGGCCGCGTCGTCCACGTAGAACGAGGTCGTGCTGGAGACGTCGTTCGAGGCCCAGAAGTGGACCCGGATGGTCTGCCCCCGGAACTCGGCCAGGTTGAACCGCAGGAGCTGGTAGGTGGCATAGGCGGTCTGGTCCGT
The DNA here is from genome assembly GCA_021814355.1 of Acidobacteriota bacterium. Taxonomy (GTDB): domain Bacteria; phylum Acidobacteriota; class UBA4820; order UBA4820; family DSQY01; genus JAEMPZ01. The sequence continues at coordinate 3,104 of JAKAIJ010000213.1, read as the reverse complement.
GTTGCTGTATTGGGCGAGGCTCTTCAGGAGGGCGCCCGCGGAATCGCGCACCTCCACGTAGAAATAGTCGTAGGGGATGGTCGTGGAATCCGTCGAGACGATCTTGAGGTAGAAGGCGAGCTGCGCCGTCACGGCGTCGGCGGGGATGGCCACCTGCTGGTAGATCCAGTCGTTGGGCTGGCTCACCACGCCGCCCAGCCAGGCCTTGCACGTGCCCGTGTTCACGTTGGCGCCGTTGCAGCTGATGTCGCCGGCCACCCGGACGGTCCAGCTCCCGTCGTTCCCGAGCTCGAAGCCGGGGTTCAGGAGGAGCTGGCTCGTCGTGTAGGTGTCGTAGTTGTAGGCGAGGTGCGCGTAGGCCGTCACGGCGAGGTTCCCCGAGCCCCCCGCCGCCAGGGCGGGGTTGGCCTCGTACCCCGCGGTGTTGGCCACGGCCACCGCGCCGGGGGCGGCGCTCCAGTCCGTCGCGGCCCCGGCGCCCGTGGACTGAACCGCCCACACGTCGTAGTCCGCCCCTCCGGCGACGAACTCCTTCTCGTAGGCCACGACGCGGTAGGAGGGTTCCCCGGTCTTGTAGTCGGAGAGGATGTCCGGATTGCGCTCCATGAGGGTGGAGGTGGCGATCCCCACGTCCTGGGCGTTGGGCGTCGCCGAGTCGGTCTCGCTGTAGACGTAGACGTCATGGTCGGTCGTGCTGTAGGCCCACTCGTAGGCGATGAAGAGGCGGTCCGCCGCCCCGGTGATGTCCACCGCGAGCCTTGGGTTTAACAGGTCCTTCGAGATAGCCGGACTGGTGGCGGGATCGTAGAGGATCCCCGCCAGGGACCAGCTTCCTCCGCCGTCCCCCGAGACCATGATGGCGAGGCAGTAGGAGGGGTTCGGGTGGTTCGTGACGCTCGTGGTGTCGGTCCAGTTGAAGCTGTGGACCTGCCACAAGAGCGAGTAGCCCCCCTGGTCCTTCCCCATGGCGAGGTCCTGGCCCCTCTCGCTGAAGTTCCTCGTGTCGGACCCCAGGGTGGGGTAGTTCTTCGTGGCGGTCTCGTCGAAGATATGCCGGTCGAGGATCCAGCCGGTGTTCACCTTGGGAGCGGCGAGGGGCGAGACGGGGCTTTCCCCGGCGGCCCACTCGGGCTGTGGAGCCCTTTCCGCCGGGCGGTAGAGGGTCGAGGTTCGGTACCCCTTCAGCAGCAAGCCCTCCAGGTTGGCCAGGCGGTTTACCTGCCCCGCCAGATCTCCCGCGGCGGGCGCTCGGAGCCCCGAGGCCAGGACCTCCCGGACCCCGGTGGCGACGCCGTAGACAAGGTTCCGGGCGGGGGCGATCTCCTCCGGGGAGAGGCAGGAGCTCCGCTCGGAGGCGAGGAGCTGCTCCACCCGCGCCGCCAGGGCGGAGGCCTCGGCCAAGTCCAGGGGCTTGTCGGCGTCCAGGGCGGCGGCTCCCGACGCCCGCACCGGGCCGAGCCCGGTTCTTGCCGCCGACTGCTCCCGCGAGGGCGGCTCGCTCCGGGAGAACGCCTGGCGCGTTCGGAGGGGGGGCGCCGCCCCGCGGGAGAGGCCCGTTCCCTCCCCGGCCTGCCCGGCGCAGAGGGACGCCCCGCCGGCCGCGACGAGGAGACTCACCGCGAAAAGCACCCGGGGGCCGCCGCTCTTACAAGTTCCCGCCATCGTCTGCTCCGCTCCGCTTCCGCCCGGTCTCTCACCACGCGGGAAGGGGGCGCCTGCGCGCCCCCCGTTCCCGATGGTTCTCCAAAGATCCAGAAATCCTCACTTCGCGGCGCCGCCGGCTCCAGCCGGGCGCAACGCCGTGGTGGTCACGTTGAGCGCCATGTCGTCGAGCATGAAGCCCGTTCCCAGCGAGGAGTCGGTCGTGACCTTGAACTTGATGACCACCGTCTGGCCCTTGTAGGCGGAGAGGTCCAGGCCGGTCTTCTGGGTCCAGGCCGCCGTCTTGTTGAGGTTGCTCAGGACAAGCGGCGTGGCCAGGACCGTGCCGCCCGTGCTCTCCACCGTGATGGTGAGCTTGTCGTACGCCGTGGAGGCGGTGGTCTCCTGGGTAACGATGTAGTACCAGAAGCTCAAGGTCGCCGAAGAGGTGGTCGCCGGGATCGCCACCGTCTGGTAGATCGTGTCGGTCTGGTTGTGGTAGTAGGTCCCGTTGTACGCCCCGAGGCTGGTCTTGTAGCTACCGGCGTGCGGCCCCACGGGGACCGTGGTCGTGGTCCGGAAAACGTGGCTCGTGCCGATGTAGGTGGCGGTCCAGTCGCTCGCGCTGTAGGCGGATTCGAACCCCGCGTTGTTGAACACCTGCGTGGTGGTCCCGCCCGACGCCGTCGCGGTGAAGTTCTTGCCGGTCTGGCTCGCCCCGCTGATCGTGACGCTGAGGCTCGCGGGGGTGAAGGTGTAGCCGCTCTTGGCGGGGGTCACCGTGTAGGTGCCGTTGGCCAGCCCGGAGAGGGTGTAGCTCCCGGCCGTGTTGGTGGTGGCGGAGGCGCCGGTCGTGCTCACCGTGACGCCCGAGAGACCCGCTCCGCCGCTGGTGATCGTGCCGGAGATGCTGTAGGTGGCGGAGCCCGCCGTCACCGTCGCGGTGACGGTGTACGAGCCGGCCGCGTAGCCGTAGGCCGCGATGGACCAGGTGGTCGCGGTGGGGTTCGCGTAGGAGAGGGACTCGTTGGTGGTCCCGCTGTTCCAGGACCGGCCGTAGTAGGCGCTGGTCGTCGGGTGGGTCGTGCTGTTGTTGACGTAGAGGTCCACGTCGGCCGAGAGGCCCGTCAGGGTGACGCTGAGGTTGGTGGCCCCGGCCGGAACCGCGATGGTGTAGTAGTTGTAGGCGTTAAGGGCCACCGACCCGCTCACGCCCACGCCGCTGGTCAGGGCCACATCGCCGCCGCCCACCGCGGTGGCGGTGAAGTTCTTTCCGGTCACGCTGGCGCCGCTGATGGTGACGCTGAGGTTCGGGGGCGAGAAGGTGAAGCCCGCCTTGCTGGGCGTGACGGTGTAGGTCCCGTTGGCGAGCCCCGAGAGGGTGTAGTTCCCGCTCGCGTCGGTGGTGGCCGAGGCGCCCGTCGTGGACACGGTCACCCCCGAGGGGGTGGCGCCGCTCACCG
>JAKAIJ010000212.1 GCA_021814355.1 Acidobacteriota bacterium | reverse complement strand
GGCTAGCGAGCTCCAGCAGGAGCTGCTCGAGGCGCTCTGGCAGGAGCGAGACGAGGGCCGTTCCCTTGACTGGACGCGCTTTCCCGCCTCCGCGGTTGCGGACCTGGAGCGGGCCGGCTGGGTGGAGGCGGGGAGCCGGGCGCTCACGGCGGCGGGGCACGACCAGGCGCGCCGGGCCATCCGGCGCCACCGGCTCGCCGAGCGGATGCTCGCGGACCTGATGGGGGCGGCGGGCTCCGGCGGCGAGGCGGACGCCTGCCGGCTGGAGCACTCCCTCATGGAGGGGCTTGCGGAGCGGGTCTGCACCTTCCTCGGCCACCCCCGTGTCTGTCCCCACGGCCACCCGATTCCCGAGGGGCCATGCTGCGTGGAGCGCCGGTCCGAGGTCGAGCCGGCGCTGGCGCCCCTCGGCGCGCTGCGGGCCGGCGAGAGCGGCACGGTGGCCTATCTGGCGGCGGCGCGGGAGGAGGACCTGCAGAAGTTCCTCTCCATGGGGGTTCACCCCGGCGACCGGCTGGAGCTCGTGCGCAAGTCCCCTACGGTGGTCTTCCGTTGCGGCCACGCGCGGTTCGCCGTGGACCGCGAACTGGCCGCCCAGATCTACGTGAGGCGGGGCTGAGGAGAGGGCGGGGCGCCGGCCGCTCGCGAAGGGATCAGGTCCGGGCCGTGCAGCACCCGCTCTTGACCTGGGTGATCCGCTCCTTCAGCTCCAAGTTGGAGAGGAAGCCCACGACGCAGACCCCCTCCGAATTCCGCAGGAGCATGCGGTCGCTCAACCGATCCTGGTCGGCGCGGAACGGCTCAGTCACGGAGAGGGCGATCATGCACTCACGAAAAGGTTGAGGGAGCACGGGGGCGACGGCGTAGCGGACCCAGGTTCCGCGGTGGTGGCCCTCCACGAGGCCCGCGCGGGACAGGACGGCGAGGTGCTTGGAGACGCGGTACTGCGGGATCTGGAGCGCGTAGACCAGCTCGCAGACGCAGACGGGCTTCTCGGCGACCGTCAGCGCGACCACGAGACGCAGGCGCGTGGCATCGGCGAGGGCCTTGAAGAATCCCGCGTTGATGAGGGTTGTGTCAAAAAGCGGCAGAGCGGTCCCTGTGCGCATGGTCTCCCCCCTTGGAGATTTTCGTTGTCGAGCGCATGCACGCCCACGCTTGTAATGTAAGCTCCGGCCCGCTCGGATTCAACGGGCCGGAGAGGACGATGGAGGAGGATTGGTGAAAATACCCACCCCCCTGGCTGAAGGCCGATTCGTGGCGCGTTACCGGCGTTTCTTCATGGAGATACGGCTCGAGGACGGGACCCCCCTTACGGTCCACTGCGCCAATTCGGGCAGCATGGAGGGGTGCCTTGAGCCGGGGGCGCGTGTGCTGGCCTCTGAGAAACAGGGGGGGCGTGGGCGGCTGACCCACGTGGCGGAGTGGATCCGTCTGGCCGACGGCTGGGTGGGGATCAACACGCATAGGACGAACCAGATCGCGGGCGAGGCGTTGCGGCAGGGGCTCCTGCCCGAGCTGGCCTCCTACCGCGCCGTGCGCGCCGAAGTGCCCTACGGACGCTCCAGCCGCGTTGATTTCCTGCTCAGTGGGCCGGGGCTCCCGGAGTGCTATGTGGAAGTCAAGAACGCGACTTGGCCCGGGCCCGACGGGGCCATCGCCTTTCCGGACGCCGTCACCGAACGGGGCCTGAAGCACCTGCGGGAGCTCACCGCCATGGTCCGGAGGGGGCACCGTGCGGTTCTGCTCTTCGTCGCCAACCGGGCCTGGGGGGATCACTTCCGGGCCTGCCACGAGAGGGACCCGGTGTACGCCCGGGCCCTGGCCGCCGCGGCGCGGGAGGGTGTGGAACTTCTCTGCTACCGGACCCGTATCCACCCGCCGGATGTGAGCCTCGCCGGACCGGTTCCGGTGCGGCTCGCGGGAATGGGAAGGGGGTAGACGCGTGAGGGTATCCCGGATCGTCTCGGTAGGCGTCCTGTTCGCGCTGGCCGGGCTCGCCGCGGGAGCGGGCGGTCCCGCCGCGGGGCCGCCGGTGATCTTCGCCCCGCCCCTTTCGCCCAGGATCGTCCAATACGCCCTGCGCGCGGAGCTCGAGCCCAAAGACCACCTCATCCGAGCCTCCGAGACGATCCGGTGGAAGAACACCACGGGGGACACCGTGGGGGAGGCCCTCTTCCACCTCTACCTCAACGCCTTCGCCAACAACCAGTCGGTCTTCATGAAGGAGTCCGGCGGGAGGCTGAGGGGGGACCGCTTCAACCAGAAGGACTGGGGCTACTGCCGCGTCACCGCCATCGCTCAGGAGCGGCCCTCGGGCGGCCCCGCGCCGCTTACGATGACCTTCCCGGGAGAGGACCGGACGGTCCTGAAGGTCCTCCTTGCCGAGCCGGTCCCGCCGGGCGGCGAAGCCGTCTTTTCGATTTCCTTCGAGGACAAGCTTCCCCGGGTCTTCGCCCGCGCGGGCTACGCCGGGGACTTCAATCTGGCGGGCCAGTGGTTTCCCAAACTCGGGGTTTACCAGGAGGGGCGCGGCTGGAACTGCCACGCCTACCACGCCAACTCGGAGTTCTTCGCCGACTTCGGCGTCTACGACGTGGCCCTCACGGTCCCTTACGATTTCGTTGTGGGCGCGTCCGGCGTTCAGTGGCGCGAAGTGCGACAGGGGGCGAAGAAGACCCTCGACCTCCACGCCGAGGACGTCCACGACTTTGCGTGGGTCGCCCAGCCGGGCGTCCTGGACGAGACCCAGGTCTGGGAGGGGGTGAAGATCCGCGTCCTCTGCCAGCCGGGAAACCGGCGGGACCTGCCCCGTTACTTCGCCGCGACCCGCAGGTCGCTGGAGAGCTTCACCGCGCTCCTTTCCAAGTATCCCTACCCCCAGATCACGGTGGTGGACCCACCCGCCAACGGGCCGGGCGCCGGGGGAATGGAATACCCGATGTTCATCACGGGGATGGCCACCCCCTTCCTCCCGGCGTCCATGCACATGGTGGAAATGGTCACGGTCCACGAGTTCGGCCACGAGTACTGGTACGGGATGTCCGCCAACAACGAGTTCGAGGAGGCCTGGCTCGACGAGGGGATCAACAGCTACTACGAGAGCCGAGTCCTGGACGGTTGGTTGGGCGCAGACCGCTCCATGATGGACGGGTTTCTGGGGCTGAACGCGGGCGACGTCCCGTTCCAGCGCGCGCAGTACATCAGCGTCCCCGACATGGACCCGGTGGTTCAGCGGGCCTGGGGCTACTACACCAACGGCGCCTACGCGGCCATGTCCTACAGCAAGCCGACCCTCCTCTTGATGACCCTCGAAGGGTACCTGGGCCGGGAGAAGATGGACCGGGCGATGCGGGCGTTCTTCGACCGGGTCAAGTTCACCCACACCACCACCGGGGACTTCGTGCGCATCCTCTCCGAGGAGGCGGGGGAAGACCTGTCGCCCCTGCTCGGGCCCATGCTCTTTGGCACGGGGACCGTGGACTTCAAGGTGGCGCGGGTCCAGAACCGCGTCCCCGACCCTCCCGCGGGGTTCGACCTGGCCGTGGACCCCCCCAGGCCGTACTCGGACGCGACAGGCGCCAAGGCGAGCAAGGCGAAGGGAAAGGACGGCGGCGCCGGCAAGGGGGAGAAACTCCGATACGCGCCCGAGGTGACCATCCAGCGCAAGGGCGAGCTCGTGGTTCCGGTGGAGGTTCTGGTCACCTTTGCGGACGGGACCGCGAAGCGGGAGCGATGGGACGGACGGGGGCGCTACGTGACCTACCGCTACGACGGCCCCAAGGTCGTCCAGGTCCTGGTGGACCCCGACGGGAAGGTCCCGCTGGACCTGGAGCGGCTCAACAACGGGTGGCAGGCCAAGGAGGACGGCGCCGCCGCCGGCGCCCTGGGGGCGAAGGCCCGCGCGCTATTCCAGGCGGCGTTCGCCCTCGTCGCTGAGCTGCTGTAGGAGGAGCCTATGCGGGTGACGCGTGCGTTGGAGCGGGGGTTCACGTCGGGCCGGGAGAAGCTCTTCGGGACGCTGGCGCTCTTCGCCACGGCCCTCGTCGGTGCGCAGGTGGCCTCGGGCCCGCTCCGCGCGGCCTTCCACGCGGCGCTCGATCCCTACCCCGCCTCCCGTGAGCTTCTCGGGGGAGGGGGCGTGGATCTGCTCGCCGAGCTGGGGCTCCACCAGCCTGGACTTTTCGGCGGGGCCTTCGGGGCGTTCCTGCCCGCGCTCCTAGGCGCCGCGGCCCTATCGCTCTTCTTCGGGGCGGGCCTCTACGCCTCGGCGGCCCGGCCGGCGGCCGAGGAGGAGAAGGCGGCGATCTGGAGGACCTTCTGGGCCCTCGCCGCGCGCAACGTCCTTCCCATGGCGCTGGTGGTCCTGCTCAACCTCCTGGCCTGGGGCCTCGTGAGCGTCCTGGTTTTTCTGCCCCTCGTCGGCGTCGCCATGCGCCTCAAGGACGCCACCGACCCGGGCGCGCTCTGGAACCTCTTCTGCGTGGAGCTCTGCGCTGCGTGGGTGCTCTTCGGCCTCTACCGGGCGAGCTCGGGGTTCGGGCGCGCCTGGTATGCCCTCGCGGGCGGAAATCCCGCCAAGGCCTTCTTGAGGGGATTCGCCTTCTCGCTGAGGACGTCGCCCGTCACCGCGCCACTCACCTGGCTCTTCGCGGCCATC
>JAKAIJ010000211.1 GCA_021814355.1 Acidobacteriota bacterium | reverse complement strand
CGTGAAGGCCGCCTCGCGGTCGAAGTCGTAGTAGAACCCCTCCTCGATCACGGGGCCGATGGCGATCTTGGCCTCGGGGAAGAGCTCCTTCACGGCGTTGGCGAGCAGGTGCGCGCAGGAGTGGCGGTAGATGTCGAGCCCGTCAGGGGATTTCTCGGTGACCAACTCAACCGCGCAGTCTCCCGGCAAGGGAAGGTAGACGTCGCGGAGGCGTCCGTCCACCTTGGCCGCGAGCGACGCGGCGGCCAGGCGTGAAGAGATGCTCTCCGCCACGTCGAGGGAGGTGACACCGGGGGCGAATTCCCTCCGGGTGCCGTCCGGAAGGGTCACGCGGAGCTCGGCCACTCGGGACTCCGTACCTGGGGAGAAAGGGTGGTAGGCGCGAGCGGGATCGAACCGCTGACCTCTACCGTGTCAAGGTAGCGCTCTCCCATCTGAGCTACGCGCCTACACGGCCCGAAAACCATAGCAGGAAGAGCCTTTTCTGTCAATGGGGCATGGCGCTCCGACTTCGTAGCCGCCCGTGTTAGGGCACGAAAGGGACGGCGTCCCGCAGGTCCTGGTAGAGCCGGGAGTACTCCCAGTAGTTGAGCGAAATGCGGCGGATGTACTGACGGGTCTCGCGGAAGGGGATGGACTCCACGAAGAGCGCCTCGTCCCGCGGGTTTCCCGGGCGCGCGAGCCACTTGTCCACGTTGCCGGGGCCCGCGTTGTAGGAGGCCAGGGCGAGCGGAACGCGGCCCCCGGAGCGGTCGAGCACCTGCTTCAGGTAGCGCGAACCCGCGGGGATGTTCCAGGAAGGCGTGCGCAGGAGGTCGTCCGTGGGGGAGGGCAGGCCGCTCTTGCGGGCCACCTCTCGCGCGGTTCCGGGCATCAGCTGCATTAGCCCCACGGCGCCCGAGCGCGAGACGGCCTCGCGGTCCCAAAGGCTTTCCTGGCGGATGACCGAGGCCAGGAACAGCGGGGGAAGCCCCGTCTCCTTGGAGGCATCGGAGAGCGCCTCCCGGTGGGCGAGGGGGTAGAAGGCGCGCCAGACCTCCAGGGGGAGGGAATCTCCGCCTTCCCCGAAGGCGCCGGGGAAGGCCCTGCGCGCCGCCACGATGGCCCGGGCGAAGTCGCCGCCGCGGGCGGCCGCCTGGGAGAGGGCCCAAAAAAGGGCGGGGGACTCCCCCGACTCCGCGGCCGCAGAGAGCTCGTCGGCCGCCTCCCGGTCCAGCGCGAGGGCCGCCAGGAGGGCGCTCTTGGCGCGGTGGGAGCCGGGCGGGCCGGGGGCGAGCGGGGCCAGCGACAGGGGGGCCGAGGCGGCGGGGGGCGGCGGTCCGCAGGCTCGGAGCCGGTAGCCGTAGTAGCCGTACCGCGAGACGGCAAGAAGGTCGTCCCGGGCGCGCTGCGCCTCCTCGCTGGCGAGCAGGCCGGTCTGAAGGAGGCTGAAGAGCGCCGACTGGCGGTAGTCGTTGTCCCGCGCCAGACGGGAGGAGAGGTCGCGCAGGATTCCCTCCGCGGCCTTCCGCTTTCCAGCCATCCACAGCTCCCAGGCGGAGCGGTAGAGGTACTCGGCGGCCTCGTAGCCGTTCTCGCGGCCCGGGTCCAGGGCCAGGGTGGCGAAGTAGAGGGCCCCCGAGGCGTCGTTCAACCTCAGCCGCCACCGGAAGAGCACGAGGAAGGCCCGGTAACGCGCGGCGCCTCCCGCGGGCAGCCCCCCCAACGCGCGGACGGCGGCCTCGAGCTCCTTCTTGGAAAGCCCCGCCTCTGGGATTGCGCGGGCCATGCGCTCCAGCGCGAGCTGAGCCACCTCGGGCGGGGAGAGGATGGCGCGGTACGCCTTCACCGCCTCCGCGCTCTTTCCGGCGCGCTCCTGAAGCCTGGCCGCGAAGAGGGGCTTCCAGACCCTGTCCGCGTCGGTGGTGGGAGACCAGCCCGGCAGCTCCGCCGCGAGGACGTCGAGGGCGCCCGAGGCCTCCAGGCGGAGGAGCCGCCGCGTGCGCTCGGCGGGGGTCAGGGCCTGCACGTAGCCGAGCCGTCCCGCCGGGGCCCGGAAGAACCCCCGGGTCTCCTCCCGGGCCGGCATCTCGGTCCAGAGCCAGCGGGCGAGCTGGCGGGCGCGCCCGGCGTCCCCTGCCCGCTCGTTCGCCTCCGCGAGCCGGGCGGCCAGGGCGGCGTCGAGCGGCGAGGCCTTGAGCTGGGTCTCAAGGGGAGCGAGGGCCTCGGCCCACCGACCCGCCTTGAGCGCCCGGTCGGAGAGGGCGCGGGCCGCCTCCAGGCGGAAAGTGGGTTCGCCCGGGGCCGAAAAGAGCCTTTGCTGGATGGTCTCCAGCTCCTTGTCCCGGGCGGGGTCTTTGGCGAAGGCGTCCCACCGCCATTTCAAGGCCCATTCAGCGAGGGGGTGCTCCGTCAGGAGGGGGTCGGCGAGGACCGAGGCGGCCTCGGGTCCCCGGTCGAGGGTGAGAAGAGTGCGTCCGAGCACCAGCCGCAGTTCCGCGGCCCGCGGGCCGGGAGGGGTCCTGGCCAGGGCCTCTCGGAGGGCCGCGGTCCGCGCCTCGGGGGCCAGGGCTGCAAGCTCGGCCCATCCTCGAGCAGGGGGGTCGGCGGCGGCGAGGATAACGGACGCCAGGAAGACGGCCGCCATGAAGACCGGCGACCTCCGGGAGTGGGTGGAGAAGATCCGCAACTAGCTGCCCAGGGCCGAGGCGTCCCCGTCCGCGAGGTACTTCACCATGGCCTGCCCGAAGTAGTCCCGCGAGCGGATGGAGGGCTTCTGGAAACGCTGCTCGTAGGCCTCGCGGCTACGGTCTATGTCGTCCCGCAGGAGATGGTAGAGGTTTTTCTTGGCGCGGCCCTCCTCCACCTCCTTCGGGTGGTAGAGGGCGATCTCCTGGATGAGAAGGCGCGCGAACCGCTTGGCGTCCTCGTGGGCTTTCTCCTCACCGGCGGGGATGGGCTCCTCGGCGGGTTTCGCCACAGGCGCGGGGACCGGGGGCTCGGGAGGCGGAATCTCGGTGGTTATGGTCTCGCCCGCTTCGGCGGTCAACGTACCGCTGTCCTCGAAGAGCGGAGCCTCTTCCGCAACGGGCGCGGCGGGGAGCGCGGGGGCCAAACCCGGCACGATGATGTCCTGGTTCTCCAGCGTGGCCGGGAGGGGCTCGCGCTTGGGCCGCAGGGGGAGGATGTCAATCACGAGCGAGGCCGTGCGCATCAGGATGTCCACACTGTAGTGGTCGAGGGAGCCCTCGGCGTCGGAGTCGGCGTAGAGGAAGGCCGCGGGCTTCCCCTTGAGCAGGAGCGGGCTGATCATGCTCCGGCGGACGGGGCTCTTGAGCGGGACGAACCCGGGGATCGTGTTGTCGAGGAGCATACGCATCCGGCTCGTGGCCATCGTCTGCAGGAGCGGGTCCTCGGCGAGGTTGGCGCGCCAGCCCTTCACATCGGCGGAGAAACCGAAGCCGCTCCAGGACTGAGCCGCATCGCCCTTCAGGATGTACAGGACGCCGCGCGAGGCGAACTCCCGCACGCCTTCCATGAGGTTCTTGAGAATGTCCACCTGGCTCTCCGCTGCCTCCAGGGTGGCCATGCGGAACAGAAGCTGGTTGTTGAGGGCGGGCGCGGCGGAAGGAGGGGACGGAGGCGGAGGCGGCGCGGGCGCGGGGATGGCCCCGGCGAGGACGGCGGCGAGCTCGCGGGCGTCCGGGATGACCGGGACGGCGTCGCGCAGGGACTGGAGCTGCTCGCGAAGCGCGCCCAGCTGGGAGCCCAGGCTCTCCAGCGACTCGGCCAGCTTGTCCTCAATGACCTTTTCGTAGCTCATGGTGCCCCCTTCTGGTCGGTGCCGGTTTCCTTGAAACCCGCGCCCAGTTTAGGGGGGCTCCCGGTCCAAGTCAAGGCGGTCCCCCGCCGAAGAGCGGCGGGCTCGGGTCCCGGCTGAGGCGGACGCCCAGGTGGCGGCAGGCCGCCTCGGTCACGCACCGCCCGCGGGCGGTGCGCTCCAGGAACCCGATTTGCATTAGGTAGGGTTCGCAGATCTCCTCTACGGTGTCCTTTTCCTCGCCGATGCTGGCCGCCAGCGTGTTGAGCCCCACGGGTCCGCCGGCGAACTTCTCGAGGATCGCGGACAAAACCCGGCGGTCCAGGTCGTCCAGGCCGAACCGGTCCACCTCGAGCCGCTCCAGGCTTCTCACCGCGGAGTCGAGGGTGATGGTTCCGTCCCCCAGCACCTGCGCGTAGTCCCGTAGCCGCCGCAGCAGGCGGTTCGAGACGCGCGGCGTGCCGCGCGAGCGGCGGGCCACTTCGGCGCAGGCGCCCGGCTCGATGGGCGCCACCAGGAGGTCCGCCGAGCGCTTCACGATGACCTGGAGCTCCTCGGCGGGGTAGAAGTCCAGATGGAACGTGATGCCGAACCGGTTGCGCAGGGGGGCGCTCAGGAGGCCCATGCGCGTGGTGGCCCCAACCAGGGTGAAGCGGGCGAGGGGGATCGTGATGCTGCGGGCCCCCGGCCCCTGTCCCACCGTGAGGTCGAGCTTGAAGTCCTCCATCGCCGGATAGAGGACCTCCTCCACGGCGGGGGAGAGGCGGTGGATCTCGTCAATGAAGAGGAACTCGCCCGCCTCCAGGTTCGTGAGGAGCGCCGCCAGGTCGCCCGCCTTCTCCACGAGCGGTCCCGAGGTCGTGCGGACCGCGGCTCCCATCTCGGCGCCGATGATGTGCGCCAGCGTGGTCTTGCCC
>JAKAIJ010000210.1 GCA_021814355.1 Acidobacteriota bacterium | reverse complement strand
ACTCCGTATGGAAAGCGCCCTGAAGCAAGAGAACGGCTGCCGGAGGGTCTACACCGTCACCTGCCCCTGGGACGAGCTCCGGCCGCACTACGACCACGTCCTCAAGGAGATCCGCTCCCACGCGCGGGTCCCCGGGTTCCGCCCCGGCAAGGCCCCCGAGGCGATGCTCAAGACCCGGTTCCGCAAGGAGATCCGGGACGAGCTCCTGGAGCACTTCCTCCCCGAGGCCGCCCGCGAGCTGGTGAAGGTCCACGACCTCGCGCCGGTGGTGGAGCCCTACGCGGCGGAGATCCGGCTCGAGGAGGGCGAGCCCTTTCGGTGCGAGCTGGCGGTGGAGCTGGCGCCCCAGGTGCCGGCCCTGGACCTCTCGGCGCTGGCGGTGGAGTGCGTCCGCCGGGACGTGGCCCCGGACGAGGTGGAGCGGGTGCTCGATGGGCTGAGGGAGCGGGCCGCGGTGATGAGGCCCGTAGAGGGCGCCGCGTCGGAGGGCGACTTCGCGGTGGTGCAGTTCCGCCGCAAGGGCCAGTCCAAGGGCCAGGAGAAGTTCTTCCAGGCCAGCTCCGCGAGCCCCCACCCGGTGGAGCGCGCCCTGGTGGGGCGCGCGGCGGGGGAGACGCTGGCGGTCCACGTGGAGCCCGCGGCCGAAGGGGAGGCCAAGAGCCCCCTCGCGCCCGGCGACTACGCCGTGGCCGTCACCCGGCTCGTCCACCGGGAGGTGCCGGAACTGGGCGACGAGCTGGCCAAGGACCTGGGCGCCGACAGCCTGGCGGCGCTGCGCGAGAAGGTGGCCTCCGACCTGAGGGCCCGCACCGAGGCCGCCATGCGGGGCGAGCAGCGCGACAAGGTGGTGGACCTCCTGGTGGAGCGCCATCCCTTCGCCGTCCCGCCCACCCTGGTGGACCGGCAGGTGCGCGAGGAGCTCGAACAGTTCGCCGAGAGCCTCGCGCGCCAGGGCGTGAACCTCGAGAAGGCGGACATCCGGTGGGACGAGCTCGCCGCCTCCCAGCGCCCCGCCGCGGAGCGCCGGGTCCGCGCCTACTACCTCGTGGACGCCGTGGTCAAATCCGAGAAGATCGAGGTGTCGGACGCCGACCTGGAGGCGGCCCTCGAGGAGCGGGCGCGCGCCGCCGGCGCCTCGGCCGCCGCCCTGAGGGCCCGCTACGCCAAGGAGGGCGCCCTCGACACCCTGCGCAAGAGCCTGGCCCACGGCCGCGCCCTGGACTTCCTCCTCGCGAGGGCCTCGGTCGCGCTCGTGGACGCCCCCCCCGCAACCCCCGGAGGACCCGATGCCCCTCATTCCCATGGTGGTGGAGCAGACCAACCGCGGTGAGCGCGCCTACGACATCTACAGCCGGCTGCTCAAGGACAACATCATCTTTGTGGGCGAGGACATTGACGACCACCTCGCCAACCTGATCATCGCCCAGCTCCTTTTCCTCGAGGCGGAGGACCCCTCGCGGGACATCTGGCTCTACATCAACAGCCCCGGGGGCTCGGTGACGGCGGGCCTGGCCATCTACGACACGCTCCAGTTCGTGAAGCCCGACATCAACACGGTGTGCATCGGCCAGGCGGCCTCCATGGCCGCGGTCCTGCTCGCGGCGGGAACGAAAGGGAAGCGCTTCGCGTTACCGAACTCGAGGGTGGTCATCCACCAGCCCCTCGGCGGGGCCAGCGGGCAGGCCACCGACATTGACATCCAGGCCCGGGAGATTCTGAGGATGCGCGAGAGCCTCTTCTCGATCCTGGCGGGTCACACGGGGAAGGCCATCGAGGAGATCCGCCGCGACTGCGACCGGGATTACATCATGGCGCCCCAGGCCGCGGTGGAGTACGGTATCATTGACAAGGTCCTGGCCCACCACGCCCCGGTCGAGGCGCGGTAGGCGGGGGACCGGGGGAGCGGAATGAGCCGCCGGTATTCGGACAACGAGCTCCGCTGCAGCTTCTGCAACAAGTCCCAGCGCGAGGTGAAGAAGCTCATCGCGGGGCCCAGCGTGTACATCTGCAACGAGTGCGTGGACACCTGCAACGAGATTCTCGCCGAGGACGTGGACAAGGAGGACCGCTCCAAGTCGCCCCTCCCGAAGCCCCGCGAGATCACCGCCTTCCTCGACGAGTACGTCATCGGCCAGGAGCAGGCCAAGAAGCGCATCGCCGTGGCGGTCTACAACCACTACCGCCGCACCCAGCTGAGCGTGCGCCGGGGCGACGTGGAGCTTCAGAAGTCCAACATCCTCCTGGTGGGCCCCACCGGCACCGGCAAGACCCTCCTGGCCCAGACCCTCGCCCGGATGCTCCAGGTGCCCTTCGCCCTCGCCGACGCCACCACGCTCACCGAGGCGGGCTATGTGGGCGAGGACGTGGAGAACATCCTCCTCAAGCTCCTGCAGGCGGCGGACGGGGACAAGGCCAAGGCCGAGAAGGGCATCGTCTACGTGGACGAGATTGACAAGATCGCCCGCAAGAGCGAGAACGTCTCCATCACGCGGGACGTCTCCGGGGAGGGCGTCCAGCAGGCCCTGCTCAAGATCCTGGAGGGGACGGTGGCCAACGTGCCGCCCCAGGGCGGCCGGAAGCACCCCCACCAGGAGTTCATCCAGATTGACACCACCAACATCCTCTTCATCTGCGGCGGCGCCTTCGTGGGGCTGGAGAAGATCGTGGAGCGGCGCCTGCACAAGTCCTCCATCGGGTACGGCGGCGTCCCCGACGCGGGCGCCAAGGGGAAGGTGGGGGACCTTCTGGGCAAGGTGCAGCCCCAGGACCTCATCAAGTACGGCATGATCCCCGAGTTCGTGGGGCGCGTGCCGGTGGTGGCGGGCCTGCACGAGCTGGACCTGGCGGCCCTCAAGAGCATCCTCACCGAGCCCAAGAACGCCCTCGTCAAGCAGTTCCAGAAAATCTTCGACCTCGAGGGGGTAAAGCTCACCTTCACGGCGGACGCCATCGAGGAGGTGGCGCGGGAGGCCATCGCCCGCGAGCTCGGCGCCCGCGGTCTGCGCGTCATCCTCGAGGACCTCATGCTCGACCTCATGTACCTCATCCCCTCCCAGGCCAGCGTAAAGGAGGTCGTCATCACGCGGGACGTGGTCTTGAACAAGGCCAAGCCCATCACCATGATGGAGAACGTGGGCTAACAGGCGGTTGAGAAACTCGCATGGGCCTACGGGAGTTTTTCGGCAGCCTGTTGAGCCCCCTTCCGCGGCGTCCCGCCGCGGCTCCCTGGAGAAACCCTTGACAGTGCCCGCCGGGGCGCATATGAAGGTCGGTGGATGACAGAGCCGCGCGAAGTTCCGAAAAAGCGAGGCGAGACGACGGAGGTCCTTCCGCTCATCGGGCTGCGGGACATGGTGCTCTTCCCGCACACCGTCCGCCCCTTCGTGGTGGGCCGGCCCAACTCCATCGCCGCGGTGAACGGGGCCATGCTCGAGGACCGGCGCGTCTTCCTCGCCCTCCAGCGCGACCCCGCCCTCGAGGAGCCGCCCCCGTCGGGGCTCCACCGGACCGGCGTCACGGCCTCCATCCTGCAGGCCCTCACCCTTCCCAACGGCCACATCAAGCTTCTCGTCGAGGGCCGGCGCCGCGGCGTTATCCAGGAGTTCCTCCTCGACAGCCCGACGCCCCACGTGGCGGTGCGCCCGGTCGAGGAGGGCTCCGTGGTCACCCCCGAGGTGGAGGGGCTCGTCACCCAGGTGGGCCGCATCTTCGAGGAGCTCTCGCGCAAGCAGCCCTCCCTCGCCCATGAGCCCGGGTCCGGCGCGCTGACGCCCGAGTCCCCCGGCGCCTTCGCCGACCAGGTGGCCTCGCACCTCCAGGTCCCCGCGGAGGTGAAGCAGAAGGTCCTCGACGTCCTGGACCTGGCGGACCGGCTCAAGCTCGTCAAGCGCCTCTTGCTCGCCGAGCTGGACCAGCTCAACCTGGACCAGCGCCTCAACAAGGAGGTCGAGAAGCAGATCGAGAAGGCCCAGCGCGAGTACTACCTCAACGAGAAGATGAAGCTCATCCGGAAGGAGCTGGGGCGCGACGAGGGGGGCGGCGACCTGGAGGAGCTCAAGGCCAAGGTCGAGAAGTCCGGCATGCCCCCGGTGGCCAAGGAGAAGGCCCTCCAGGAGATCAAGCGCCTCGAGTTCATGCCCCCCGTCTCCGCCGAGGCCACGGTCTCGCGCTCCTACGTGGACTGGCTCCTGGCGCTCCCCTGGGCCAAGGAGAGCCGGGACAAGACCGACGTGAAGCGGGCCGCACGGATCCTCGACGAGGACCACTACGGCCTTGAGAAGGTCAAGGAGCGCATCCTGGAGTTCCTCTCGGTGCGTCAGCTCGCCAAGGACCACAAGGGGAGCATCCTCTGCTTCGTCGGGCCGCCGGGCGTGGGGAAGACCTCCGTGGCCAAGTCCATCGCCAAGAGCATGGGCCGGGAGTTTGTCCGCCTCTCCCTCGGCGGCGTCCACGACGAGGCCGAGATCAAGGGCCACCGCCGCACCTACATCGGGGCCTTCCCGGGCCAGATCGCCCAGCTCATGCGGCGCGCGGGGACGAAGAACCCGGTCTTCCTCCTGGACGAGGTGGACAAGCTCGGCTCGGATTTCCGGGGCGATCCCTCCTCGGCCCTGCTCGAGGTGCTGGACCCGGAGCAGAACAGCGCCTTCGTGGACCACTACATTGACGTGCCCTTCGACCTCTCCAGGGTCTTCTTCATCACCACCGCCAACGTCACCCACACCATCCCCCCGGC
>JAKAIJ010000013.1 GCA_021814355.1 Acidobacteriota bacterium | reverse complement strand
AAGCGGGAGGGCCCGTGGTTCTGCTGGGTCCACCTCTTCGATCCCCACGCCCCCTACGACCCGCCCGAGCCCTACGCGTCCAAGTACCGGGACCGCCCCTACGACGGCGAGGTGGCCTCCATGGACGCCGCGCTGGGGGAGTTCCTCGGGACGCTCGACCAAGCGGGCCGGCTGAAGGACGCCCTGGTCATCCTCTGCGCCGACCACGGCGAGGGGCTCGGGGACCACGGCGAGCCGGGCCACGGCATCTTCCTCTACGAGGCCACGACGCACGTCCCCCTGCTGATGCGGGTCCCGGGGCAGACCGCGGCCCGGCGGGTCTCCCGGGAGGTGGGGCTGGTGGACGTGGCGGCGACGGTGCGAGCCCTTGCGGGGCTCCCGGCCCGGCCCGGGGACGGGACCTCCCTCGCCCCGCTCCTGGAGGGACGGCCGGTGGAGCGCCCCCCGGTCTACATGGAGAGCCTAGACCCCCTCTACGACTTCGGCTGGGCGCCGCTCTACGCCCTCCGCAGCGGGCCGCGCAAGTTCATCCTCGCGCCTCGCAAGGAGCTCTACCGGCTCGACCTGGACCCCGGCGAGACGCAAAACCGGATCCTCCAGGAGGCCGACACCGCGCGACGGCTCCGCGAGACCCTCGCCTCGCGGCTCGCCGCGGACCGGCCTGCGGAGGCGCCGAAGGTGAAGCTCGACGCGGAGGAGCTTAGGAGCCTGCAGAGCCTGGGCTACGTCGCGGGGACCCCCGGAACCTCGGGCGGGACGTCCTCGTACCGGGATCCCAAGGACGCCGTGGGGATACTCCGGGACATCACCGAGGGAACGCGGCTCTTCAACCTGAAACGCTACGACGAGGCGGCGCCGGTCCTCGAGGAGGCGCTGAAGCAGGACCCCAGAAACGCCACGGTGGCGATGCTCCTGGGCCAGTGCTACGAGGCGAAGGAGCCGGCGAAAGCCCTCGTCTATTACAAGCGAGCCATCCAGTCCAGGCCCGCCTACCCCCAGCCCTACCTCCGGGCGATCTCCCTCCTGAACGACTCGGGCAGGGCCGGGGAGGCGTACGCGCTGGGCCGGGTGGCCCTCCGGGAGACCGAGGACTACTCGGGGATGCTCCAGACGCTGCTCGCCTGGTCCGCCCACCTGAGCGGGCGCCCAGACGCGGAGGTGCTCGGCTACCTGGAGGGGGCCGCCCGCGCGGCGCCGCCCAGGCCCCTCGCCTTCAAGCTGAAGGCCCTGCTCGCGGTGCGGGCGGGGGACAAGGAGCGCGCCCTGAAGGAGCTTGAGCGCATGGCGGCGGACGCCCCGCCTTTCCTCCTCCGGGAGCTCGGCGAGGATCCGGCCTTCGCGCCCCTCCGGGAGGACCCGCGGTTCTGGAAGATCGTCCTGAAAGCCTCCCAGCAGGCGGGGGAGAGCCCGTGAGGTGGAGCGTCCTTCCGGGCTGGACCCTCCTCCTCGGTCTGGCGGCCGCGGCGCCGGCGCGCCCGGAAACGCCTCCCCGCGGCGTTCTGCTCATCACCCTCGACACGACCCGCGCGGACAAGCTCGGCTGCTACGGGGGCAAGGGTCGGCTCACCCCGTCGCTGGACGCTCTCGCCGCGGGCGCCACCCTTTTCGAGCACGCCCAGGCCCCAGCGCCCCAGACGGTCCCCTCCCACGTCACCATCCTCTCGGGGTGGGACCCCGACCGCCACGGCGTCCGCAAGAACCTCGAGACGCTTCTTCCGCCCGCGGTGCCGCTCCTGCAGGAGGCCTTCCAGAGACGCGGCTACGCCACCGGGGCCTTCGTGAGCTCCATGGTGCTGCTTCCGCGGTTCGGCCTCGGGCGGGGCTTCGACGCGTACGACGCCGCCTTCTACGACCCGCGCCGGCCCGAGGTCAACGAGCGCCGCGCTGCCGACACGCTCTCGCCCGCGGCCGAGTGGATCCTGGCTCGGAAGGGGCCGTGGTTCTGCTGGGTCCACCTCTACGACCCGCACTATCCCTACGTCCCCCCGGAGCCCTTCGCGGGCCGCCACCGTCAGGCGCCCTACGACGGCGAGGTGGCGTACATGGACGCCTGCCTCGGGGAGTTCCTGGGGAGGCTTGGGCGCGCCGGCGTCCTCGGAGAGGCGCTCGTGGCGGTCTGCGGAGACCACGGGGAGTCGCTGGGAGAGCATGGGGAGGATACCCACAGCATCTTCGTCTACGACGCCACGACCCGGATCCCGCTCCTGCTGAAGCTCCCCGGGCAGACCCAGGGGCACAGGATCGCCGCCGACGTGGGGCTGGTGGACCTGGCCCCGACCCTGCGGGAGCTCTGTGGCCTGGAGGGAGCCGAAACGGACGGGGTCTCCCTCGTGCCGTTGATCGCCGGTGCCGCGGGCTGGCGCCGCAAGCCCGTCTACATCGAGAGCCTGGAGCCCCTCTACAGCTACGGCTGGGCGCCGCTCTACGCCCAGGTGGACGACCGGCGGAAGTTCATTCTGGCGCCCCGCAGCGAGCTGTACGACCTGGCGGGGGACCCGGGCGAGCGCGTGAACCTTCTGGCCAAGGAGCCGACGGCGGCGAAGCGGATGCGCGAGACTCTCGCCGCCCGGCTCGCCGCCGCCCGGACGCTCTCGGGAGGGAGGCTCTCCCTGGAGGCGGAGGAGCTGAAAAGCCTCCAGAGCCTCGGCTACCTCTCGGGGACGGCGGGCGCCGCAGCGGCCACCTACAAGGACCCAAAGGAGGGTGCCCCCCTCCTGCGCCGACACATGGAGGCGGTCCAGCTCTTCCAACAGGGGCGCAAGGTGGAGGCCGCGGCGCTCTTCGAGACCATCCTGAAGAGGGACCCGCGCAACCCGCTCGTCTGTTTCTACCTCGGGCGGTGCTACGAGGAGACGGACCGCGACCGCTCCATCGCCTTCCTGAGAAAGGCCGTCCAGCTCCGCCGCGACTTCCCCCAGGCCTGCGCCGAACTCCTGATGGCCCTCCTGGAGAAGAACCGCGCCGCGGAGGCCTGGCAGCTCGGCCAGGCGGCCCTCCGGGAGACGACAGACCCCGAGGGGGAGGTGCGCGGGCAGACCGCTTGGGCGGGCCTCGCGGCGGGCCGTCCCGAGGCTGAGGTGCTCTCGGTCCTGGACGGCGCGGCGGGCCCCGCCGGGACCAACCCCTCCCTGCTGAAGGCGAGGGCCGTGCTGGTCTTGAGGCGGGGGGACCGGGACGGGGCCCTCACCCGGCTCGAAGCCGTGGCCGGCGTGGTTCCCCCCGGCGAGCTGGCCGCCCTGGACTCCGAGCCCGCCTTCGCCCCCCTCCGGGAGGACCCCCGCTTCTGGAAGATCGTCCTGAAGGCGCGCCGCGACTCCCAAGGCCGCTGATAAGCTGTTGAAAATCCCTCAGGGCGCCGCTCCGGAAAGAAGGAGCGGTCGCGCGAAGACGCTTGCGGCGCCCGCACCGCCCGTCTTACACTGGACCGCAGGAGGTCCGCCGTGCGCCGATTCCGCCCCTTCTCCGTCGCCACCGCGGCCCTCGCGGCGGCCCTCCTTCTCGCCGCGGGGCAGACCCTCCTGCGGCTCGACGGCTTCGACCCCCTTCCGCCCAAGAAGCTCCCGCCGGGATACGAGGTGCGCGGGTCGGGCTACCACGTCCGGAACGACCAGCTCGACGTGGTCGTGGAGCCCCTCATGCTCAAGGACATGCCCGCCTACTACGAGGCCCGCGGGCTGAAGAACCCCTTCTACGACATCCCGCCGCTCATGAACTATTTCTTCGTGCGCCTCCGGATCGAGAACCTCTCGGGCAAGACGACCCTCGAGTTTCTCCCCACCAACGTCATCTTCGAGAACAGCATGGCCAAGGACGAGAGCCGCGTTTACGAGACCTTCTACGGCATGGAGGACGGCGAGGCCCGACTGGATACCCTAGGCAAGACCCTCTTCCTCAAGCCCCTCTTCCTCCCGCCGGGCCAGTGGATCGAGCGGCTTCTCTTCTTCGAGTACGAGGAGCCCATTCCCACCAAGCGGATGAGCCTCGTGCTCGCCAACCTGGCGCTGGGCAAGACGCGCACCGACCTCGTGTTTCCCTACCGCGGGCGCTTCATTCGGGAGAAACGGTGATGGCGGGACAGATGCTGGACGGCAAGGCCATCGGCAGCCAGATCCAGGCCGAGGTGGCGGAGAAGGTCGCTCGCCTCACCGCCGCCGGGCGCCGTCCCCCTGGGCTCGCCGCTGTCCTCGTCGGCGAAAACCCCGCGAGCAGAGTCTACGTGGGATCAAAGGTGCGCGCCTGCGCCAGCCTAGGCCTCTACTCCGAACGGGTGGAGCGGCCGTCGGACGCGACCACCGAGGAGGTGCTCGCCGTCGTCGCCGGCCTCAACGCCCGGGACGAGGTGGACGGGATCCTCGTCCAGCTCCCGCTCCCGCCCCAGGTGGACGAGAAGGCGGTGCTCGAGGCCGTCTCCCCGGCCAAGGATGTGGACGGTTTCCACCCCGTCAACGTGGGCAACCTAGTGCTGGACCGCCCCGGCTTCGTCCCCTGCACCCCCGCCGGCATCCTGGAACTCCTGAGGCGGTGCTCCGTGCCGCTCCAGGGGGCGCGCGCGGTGGTGGTGGGGCGCTCCCACATCGTCGGGAAGCCCGTGGCTACCCTGCTTCTGCGGGAGCACGCCACGGTGACGATCTGCCACTCGCGCACGGCGGACCTCGCCGGGGTTTGCCGCGAAGCCGACATCCTGGTGGCGGCCATCGGAAAGGCCGCCCTGCTCACCCACGAGTTCATCCGTCCGGGCGCGGTGGTCGTGGACGTGGGGATCAACCGGGTCACCGACCTGGAGGAGGCGCGCCGGCTCTTCGGCGGCGACGAGGCGCGGCTCGCGCAGGTCCGGGAGAAGGGCTCCACCCTCGTGGGCGACGTCCTTCCCACGGCCATGTGGGAAAAGGCCTCCCGCTACACCCCCGTGCCCGGCGGGGTCGGCCCCCTCACCATCGCCATGCTCATGGCCAACACGCTCGCGGCCTACGAGCGCCGCGCGGGCGCCTCCGCCTGACATGCTGCACGCCGGGCTCACGGGCGGCATCGGGAGCGGCAAGAGCACGGTGGCCGCCGAGTTCGCCCGGCTGGGGGCCGTCGTCCTGGACGCGGACGACCTCGTGCGCGAGCTGACGGGCCCGGGCTCCTCGGGCGCCGCGGCGGTGGAGCGGGCCTTCGGCCCGGAGCGGGCCACGGCCGGGAGGGGCGTAGACCGCGCGGCGCTGGCGGCCCTCGTCTTCGGCGACGACCGCGCCCGGCGCCGACTCGAGGCGATCCTCCATCCGATGGTCCTCGCGTTGCGCCGGGAGCGCCTCGCCCGGATCGCGCGGGAGCGCGGCCCCGCCACGGTGGTGGTCACCGAGGCGGCCCTCATCCTCGAGGCCGGAACACGGGGCGACTTCGACTGCCTCGTCGTCGTCACCGCGCCCGAGGCGGTGCGGCGGGCCCGGCTCGCCGAGCGGGGCATGGACAAGGACGAAGTGAAGCGGCGGATGCGAACCCAGTGGGACGACGCGCGCAAGGCCGCCGCGGCGGACTTCGTTGTGGACAACGGGGGCGACCGGGAGGCGACCCGGCGGCAGGTGGAGGCAATCTGGAGCCGGCTCCAGGAGAGGCTGTCCCGTGGTTGACCCCGCGCTGGCCGAAGAGCTCCTCGCCCTCCTCTGCTCCGGTGGAGCCGACTACGCGGAGGTTTTCGCCCGGGCCGAGGCCACCCTCACCCTTGCGCGGGAGCCCGGTGCCCCCGCCTCGGTGGAGCACCGGGGTGAGGGGGGCGTCTCCCTCGTGCTCGAGCGGGGGGGGCGCCTCTGGTCCTCGGCCCTGGGGGCTGAAGAGCCCGAAGCCCTGCGCGAGGAGGCCCGGCGGGTGGCCCGCGGAACGGGGATACCGACGGTCCAATATCCGCCGCACGGGCGTGCCCGAGGCATCCCCCCCGCGGGACTCCCGCGCTTGACGGACGCGGCCGGGGTGGAGCGGCTCCTGGACGCCGCGGCGGAGGCGGCGCGCGCGGCGGACCCACGCGTCTGCGGCTTCGGGGCGGTCTACCGAGAGACCACCTCGGTCACGCTGCGAGTTGGCACGGAGGGGGCCACGGTGCGCCGCGCGGATCGGCTGACGACCCTCTACAGCCGAGCCCTTGCGAAGGAGGGGGCGGTCGCGGCCTGGGGAACCCGGGCCGTCGGCGAGCCCGGGGGCATCACGGCGGACGCGGCGGCGGGGTTGGGCGCCGAGGCGGCGCGGGCCGCCTGCCAGCGTGCAGAGGCGCGCCCCGCGCCGGCGGGGACACTTCCCGCGGTGCTGGGGCCGCAGGCCGCGGGGCTTTTCGTCCACGAGGCGGTGGCCCACGCCCTGGAGGCGGACGCCCTCCTGGAGGGCGGCGGTCCCTGGGGCGCGGCTCCGGGAGGGCGGATGGCGTCCGAGGCGCTCACCGTGGCCCAACTCGTCCCGGCCCCGGGCGCCCTCGATGACGAGGGGTGGCCCGTGGCGGAATCCGTCCTTGTGGAGACAGGCGTCTGGAAGGGCGCGCTCACCGACCGCCGGTCGGCGCTCCGGCTGAGCCTGCCCCGGACGGGGAGCGGCCGCAGGGACTCCTTTCGGAGCCTCCCGGCGCCGAGAAGCCACCACCTCGCCGTCTCCGCAGGCCGCGGGAGCCTCCAGGAGCTCCTCGGCGGCCTCGAGTTCGGCCTCTACGCGGCTCGGCTCGGCAGCGGCTCGGTAGACCCGCTCACCGGGACGTTCCGCTTCCCCGTGGCGGAGGGGGTCGTGATCCGGGAGGGCGCGGTGGGGGAGGCGGTTCGGGGGGCGGTGCTCCAGGGGAGGACCTCGGAGGCCCTCGCCGCGCTGGTGTGGGCGGGCGGGCGGCGGGAACGCCACGCGGGGCTCTGCCGGCGCGGAGGGCTCTCTCTCCCCGTCTGGGATTTGGCGCCCGCCCTCCTCTTCGAGCGGATCGAGGTGGCGAGGGAGGTCCCGTGAGGACGGTCCTGATCCTGCTCGCCGACGAAACGGACGCCTGCGCCGTCGAGGAGGCCCTCCCCGCGGGGTGGACTTCCCGCCGGGCCGCGAGCGGGGACGAGGGGGTCCGGCTGCTGGCGGAAGCCCGCGCGGATCTGGTGGTCACGGACTTGAAGGGGACCCGCGTCTCGGGGGAGGGATTGTTGATCCGCCTGCGGACCCTCGCCCCCGGCGCGCCCATCCTCGTGGCCCTGCCCGAGAGCCGGCGGCCGGAGGCGGTCATTTGTCTGGAGCGGGGCGCCACCGATCTCGTGGCCCTTCCCGCGGTGGCGGCGGAGGTGCGCGCCCGGCTGCTCGGCGTGCTGGCCCGGTTTCCCGGCAAGGCGCCTGCGGAGGTCTCCCCGCTCGAACAGCTCCTGCTGGCGGGGGTGGCGCCGGTGATGGCGAAGGTCCGCGAGCAGATCGCCGTCGTCTCCCGCACCGACCTGCCGGTGCTCTTGGTGGGCGAGTCGGGGACCGGAAAGGAGGTGGTGGCCCGGCAGATCCACGGCCAGGGCCGAAGGCGGGACGAGGCCTTCGTGGTGGTGAACTGCGCGGCCATCGCCGAGTCCCTCTTCGAAACGGAGCTCTTCGGCCACGTTCGCGGCGCCTTCACCGGGGCCACCGCCAGCCGGACCGGCATCCTGGAGGAGGCCGACGGCGGCACCCTCTTCCTCGACGAGGTGGGCGAGCTCGCGCCCCCCTTCCAGGCCAAGCTCCTGCGGGTGATGCAGGAGGGGGAATACCTAAGGGTGGGAGACACCAAGATCCGCACCCTCGACGTGCGCTTCGTCTACGCCACCCAGAAGGACCTCGCCGAGGAGGTGGCGGCGAAACGGGTCCGGGAGGACTTTTACTACCGGCTCCAGGTCTTTCCCATTCACCTGCCGGCGCTGAGGGAGCGTCCGGAGGACATCCCCCTTTTGGCCGCCCACTTCCTCCAACACTATTGCCGGGAGCTGGGGAAGCCCTTCGAAGGGATCGAGCCGGGCGCGGCGGAGGCGCTCACCGCGTACGTGTGGCCCGGCAACATCCGGGAGCTCCAGAACCGGATGCGGTTCGCCGCCCTCTACCTGCGCGGCTCCGCGTTGGGGCGCGCCGACCTGCCCGCGGACCTGGGTCTCGCCGAGGCCCCCCGCGGAAGCTTCGCCCGGGCCAAGCTCGACTTCGAGCGCGGCTTCCTGACGGCCCTCCTGCGCCGCCACCGGGGAAACGTGAACCGCGCGGCGCGGGAATCTGGGAAACAGCGCGCCGAGCTCTACCGCATGATCCGGCGCTGCGGGCTCACGCCCGAGCAGTTTCGAGAGGAGTCATGATGCGCCCTCCCCGTTTCCATCTTCTGGGATTCGGCGTGCTCTTCGTCGTGGCGACGCTGCTCCACGCCACGCTCTCCCCCCGCTCCACCCTCTGGGGGCCGGTCCTCGTCCACGCCGACCGGCACGCCACGGTCGTCGCGCTCACCTTCGACGACGGTCCCAATGAGCCCTACACCTCCCGGATTCTGGACATCCTGAAGGCCCGGGGCGTGAAGGCCACCTTCTTCGTCGTGGGCGTCAACGCGCGGACCTTCCCCGACGCCGTGCGGCGCGAGGCCGCCGAGGGCCACGAGATCGGCAACCACACCTTCACCCACCCCTACCTCATCGGCGAGGGCGGCCGCACCATGCTCTGGCAGATTGACGAGACCGAGCGCACCCTCCAAGAGCTTGCGGGGGTCACCCCTCACTGGTTTCGCCCCCCCCACGGCTTCCGCGACCCCCGCCTCTTCCCGAAGGCGCGGCGGATGGACCTCGAGGTGGTGGAGTGGTCGAACATGCCCCGGGACTGGACACGGCCCGGGGCGGACGTGATCGTGGAGCGCACGCTGGCCCGGCTCAAGCCCGGCGACATCATCCTCCTGCACGACGGCGCCTCCACCTGGCACGGCGGGGACCGCGGCCAGACGGTGGAGGCCCTCCCGCGGATCCTCGACGGCATCGAGAAGCGCGGGCTGCGCCCCGTTACCCTCTCGGAGCTCGCCAGGGCCCCCGGCGCCAAGGGATACCGGAACTACGTGGACGACCGGGAGCCCGCGGACTTACGGGACTGCGAGTAGAGAAGGGTCCCTGGTTGCCGCGGCGTGCCCGCAGAGGCCTGCCGGTAAAGGTTTGTCCAGCGGAGGGTGAGCGGGCCTGCGCAGGACAAGAGCGCGGAAGGGACCGTCACCTCGAAGCCGCCGGCGGTCCTCCGGACGGCCATCCAGAGCGCGTCGCCGGGAGCCAGCGCGCGCTCCGCCCCGCCCTCCATCAGCCGCTCCCTCGGCGCTCCCCCGGAGGCGGGAATCGAGAGGGTGACGGCGCGGGCACCGCAGCCAACGCGGAACTCCTCCAGGTGGTCCAGGCGCAGGCGCACGGTCAGGCGCGCGCCCGCGGGGACGCGGAGGGACGCGGCGCCGGCGCCCGCCGGGCTGGTCACCTCCACCACCGTGGCCGAGGCAGAGGAGTCGAGCCGCAGGGTCCCGCCGCGGATCTCGTCCAACGAGACCGCCACGTCGCGCCGCGCGGTGCAGGCCAGGGCCCACAGGATCGAGAACACGAGGAGCGGGACCGGGGGCCGCGCGGTCACCGCAGGACCGCCACCACCACCTTGCCGAAGTGGGAGGCGCCCTCGAGGTGGCGGTAGGCGGCGGGGGCCTCCTCGAAGGGGAAGACCCGGTCCACCACGGACCGCAGCTCCGGACGTTCGGCGAGGAAGGCGTTCATGCGGAGGAACTGTTCCCGGGAGCCCACGTAGATCCCGCTCAGCGTGGCGTTCTTCACCGCCAGCAGGAAGGGGTTGGCGAGCGCCCCGGGACCCGCCAGGATTCCGATGAGCGCCGCGTGGCCCCCCACCGCCAGGCAGGCGATGGACTTTTCGAGGGTCCCGGCGCCGCCGACCTCCATCACGTGGTCTACGCCCCGTCCCGCGGTGGCCTCCTTCACCGCCTTCTCCCAATCGGGCCGGGAGCGGTAGTTGATTCCCGCGTCGGCGCCGAGGGACCTCAGGCGCGCGAGCTTTGCGTCCGAGCTCGAGGTGGCGACGACCCGGGCTCCGGCGGCCTTGGCGAACTGGAGCGCGAAGACCGACACGCCCCCGCTTCCCAGGGTGAGCACGGTCTGGCCGGGTCGCAGGGGCACCCGCTCGAAGAGGGCGTGCCACGCCGTGAGCGCGGCGCAGGGGAGGCAGGCGGCCTCCTCGAAGGTGAGGTGGCCCGGCACGGGCACAACGCCCGTTTCGGGAAGCACGACCTGCTCCGAGAGCATCCCGTCGAACTCGCCGCCGAGGGCCGACTGGTGAGCCTCCAGCGTGGGTGGCCCGGAGACCCACCTCTGGAAGAAGGTCCCCGCCACCCGGTCGCCCACCGCCACCGACCGGACGCCGGGGCCCACCGCCACCACCTCGCCGGCGCCGTCCGAGCAGGGGACGAGCCCAGAGGGTTTCACGGTCTTGCTGTAGAACGACCGTGCCACCACCAGGTCCCGGTAGTTGAGGGAAACGGCGTGCACGCGCACCGCCACCTCGCGCTCGCCGGGGGTGGGGTCGGGGAGGGTCTCGATGGTCAGAGTGGCGACACCCTTGCCGGGCGACAGGGTCCAGCGACGCATGGTCTTCCTCCCGGGCGCGGGACTCAGCCGCCCGCCAGGTTCTTGAGGACCAGCCCCGCCATGGACGGACTCTCGACCATGCGCCGCCGCAGGTAGGCCACGGCGTCGTCCCAGTCCAGGGCGAAGGGGACGTAGAGCCGAACCGTGTAGCCCGCGGCCCGGAGCTCCCTCTGTGTCGCCTCCCGGGGCACGCCGAGGAGCATCTGGAACTCGCACCGGTTCTTGGGGACGCCCATCTCCTCGAGGAGGGCGCGGGCCTTGGCGATGTAGAGGGTGTCGTGGGTTCCCACGCAGACGTAGTGGCCCCGCTCCACCAGCTTGCGCAGGACCCTGAGGAGGTTCTCCTTCATTTCGCGCTTGTTCGTGTAGGCGAGCTTTCCGGGGACGTTGTAGATGCCGATGCAGAGGCGCACGTGGGCGTTCAACCCGTCGAGCCGGTCCACGTCGTCGAGGGTCCGGAACAGGCGCGACTGCAGGACCGTCCCCATCACCGGGTACTTGGCCTTCAGGGCCCCGTAGGTGGCCAGGGTCCAGTCGGTGACGTCCGTGTCCTCCATATCCACCGTGAGTCCCCGGCCAGCGGCCTGGCAGCAGCGGGCGAGGCGCTCGATGTTGGCGGCGCAGAAGACGGGGTCCACGTAGTACCCGAAGTGGCCCGGCTTGATGGAGAGGGTGCAGTAGGGGCGGTCCTTCAGGGCGTCGAGGGCCCGATGGTAAATTTCCACGGCGGCCGTGACCTTGGCCTCAGTCTTCTCCGCCTCCCCGAGCACATCCAGGGTGGTTTCGATGCCTCCGTCGCGGTAGAGCCGGTCCGCCACGGCCAACCCCTTTTCGAGGGAGTCGCCCGCGACGTAGGGCGCGGCGAAGGCCCGCACGAGACGACCCGGGATGGCGTTCGCGACGAAGCGGCGGAAGGACATGGCGGCCCCCCTCGGAGCGGCTATCCCGGCCCGGCCGGGGGGGCCGTCGGGGTAGAAAAAATTATAGCACAGGGGGCGGCGGAGGGGCTTCCGAAAGGAGGTCAGGCGCGGCCGACGACCCGGACGAGGGCTTCCACCGCGGGGCGCCAGTAGCGCGTGCCGGCGAGCTCCTGAATCTCGCGCAGCGCCTCGTCGCGACTCTTCGGCAGCTTGTACCGCCGGTTGGGCGTGACCGACGCCTCGTAGACGTCGCAAAGTCCCACGATGGCCCCCATGGGGCCGGGGACGACGCGGCGGGGGTAACCCGAGCCGTCCATGGTTTCGTGGTGCTGCTCCACCACCGCGGCGACCGGTTCCATGCCCACGGCCCGCAGGATGGTTCCGCCGTGGGCCGAGTGGTCCTGGAGCAGGCTCCGCTCGGGGGCGGTGATGGGGGCGATCTTGTTGAGCAGCGACCAGGGACAGCGGAGCTTGCCGATGTCGTGCAGAAGCCCGGCCCTATGGAGCAGGCTCAGGTCTATGTCGTCCCGGCCCCTCTCGTGGAGGTCTCCGCCCACCCGCACGGCGAGCTCGCCCACGCTTCGGGAGTGGGAGCGCCCCGTGTACCAGTCCTTGTCCTCGAGGAGCTGGACGATGTCCGCCACGAGGGTCTTCTCGGGGTCCGGCTCCCGCAGGGCGTTGAGCCCCCGCAGCACCTGGAGCGCCTGGTCGAGCACCTGCTGCTCCTCGGAGGGGAAGCAGTGGTTGAGCCCCTCCTGGAGGGCACGGCGCACCCACCCGTACGCCCCGGCCCAATCTCCCTCGAGCTGGCAGATGCGGGCCTGGAGACGGCAGTGGGTGGTGCGGAGCGGGTAACGGTAGGGTCCCTCCTCGAGGCCCCTCTCCCGGAGCCCGTCGAGTGCCTTACGGGTCCCGGCGAAATCGCCCTCGAGAATGGCGAACCCGGCGGCCGCCACCGCCCGGAACCGATGGAATCCCCCGCTCAAAACGAGGCTGTCGAGGGCCTCCTGGAGCTGGCGGGCACGGGCGGACCACTCGGAGCGCTCGCGCGGCAAGGCCGCGTTCCCGCGGTCCAGGTAGGTCTCCAGGATGTTGTAGTACTCCTGGGAGACGAAGTCCGACTTGGTGGCCCCGATCCAGCGCTGCATCTCGTTGGAGGACAGGGGAGCCGCCGTCTGCAGCGCCTCCCGGTAGAGGCGCTCTGCGCCCTCGAAGTCGCCGGTGAAGTAGTGGATGGACCCCTCCACGTTGATGAGCTGGGCGAGGGGGGCCGACGGCCGGCCGGAGGCGAGGGCGCGGCCCCGCTGGCACCGCTCCAGCGCCTCCTCGAACCGATAGAAGTTGCGCGCCGAGGCGACCACGCCGATGGTGGCGATCAGGCTGCGCTCGACCTCCCCCGCTTCGGCGAGGGTGCGCGACCAGAGGTCCGCCAGGACGTAGCGGTGGATATCGTCTCCCTTGGCGAAGAGCCGGCGCCAGAGGGGACCGAGCACGTCGTCCCAGTCGGCCACTGGCGGGCGCCGCTCCAACGGCATGGCGGCCACCCGGGAAAGGAGCTCTTGAATCGCCGCGATCTGCCGGGAGTGCTCCTCGAGCTGCTCCGCCTTGGCGGAGGGCAGCGGGGGGCGCGCCTCCAGGTCGTGCGTGAACTGGCGGAGGGCGGCGAGTTCTCCGGCCCACATCGGAGCGTCCGACATCGTCTTCAATGTACCCCCGTTCGGGGGCGGAGGCAAAGAATGGGGCGCAACCCGGGGCGGAAAATGTCCGGTCCGGGCACCGTGGGCAGATTCGGGGAACCGGCGCCGGGTAGTAGAATACGGGTGGTCCGCGTCCGAGTCGCGTTTCGGAAAGGAGACCGCGTGTTGAGCGACCCCCTGGAAGCCTGGGACCTGCTGTGCGCCGCCCTGTCGCCGCTGGGGGAGGAGTCGCTCCCCCTCGCCTCCGCAGGGGGACGGTACCTGGCGGAGTCGGTCCGCGCGGACCGGAACCTCCCTCCGGCGGACCGCTCCACCGTGGACGGATTCGCCGTGCGGAGCGCCGACGCGGCGGCCGCGCCCGTCCGGCTCCGCGTGGCGGGGGAGCTGGCGGCGGGGACCGCGCCCGCCGGCACGGTGGGGCCGGGCGAGTGCGTCCGAATCTTCACGGGGGCCAACCTTCCCGCAGGCGCCGACGCCGTGGTCCCCGTGGAGGACGCGGAGGAGGAGACCGGGGCCGAGGGGCGCGGCGCGTGGATTCGGACCCGGCGTCCCGTCTCCCCCGCGGAGCACCTCGTCCGGAGGGGGGAGCACGCCCGGGCGGGGCAGGTCCTGCTGCCCGCCGGCGCCCGTCTCGGCCCGGGCCAGGTGGCGCTGGCGGCGGCCTGCGGCTGCCACCGCCCCCGCGTCCACCGTCTCCCCGTGGCGGCGGTGCTCGTCACCGGCTCGGAGCTTCTCTCCCCCGATGCCCCCGCCCCGGGTGACCACGAGGTGCGGGATTCCAACGGCCCGCTACTCGCCGCGGCCCTCGCCGCCGAGGGGTTCCCCTGCGGCCCCGTGCGGCGCGTCCCCGACGATCTGGGGGGCACGGTGGAGAGCCTGCGGGGCGCCGCGGCTTCCGCCGGCGCGCTCTTGGTGACCGGCGGTGCCTCGGTGGGGAAGTACGACTTCCTGGAGCGCGCCCTCGCGGAGCTCGGAGCCGCGGTCCACTACCACGGCGTCCGGATGAAGCCGGGAAAGCCGCAGCTCTTCGCCACCCTCCCCGGCGGCGCGGCGGTCTTCGGCCTCCCGGGAAATCCCCTCAGCGCCCTCGTGGGGCTCCACGAGTTCGTCCTGCCGGGGCTGCGCCTTCTGGCCGGCTGCCCGCCCGCCGCCGCGCGACGGGGCTTCTCTCTTCCCCTGGCCTCCGCGGCGACGCCCGCGGCGGACCGCTGGCGCCTGCTGCCCGCGCGCCTGGAGGCGCTCCCGCGGGGCACGGCGGCGGCTCCGCTCGCCTGCGGCGGCTCCTCCGACCTCGTGGCCGGCGCCCTCGCCGACGGCGCCGTCCTGATTCCGCCGGGAACGGGCGCCCTTCCCCCGGGCACCCCCGTGGAGTTCCGGCCCTGGGGCTCTCCGCCATGAGCCCCGGCGCCCCGTGGGGTCTCGCCGTCCGGCTCTCGGTGACCGGGGCCTGCCAGCTCCGCTGCACCTACTGCCTTCCCGCGGGGGAGATCGGTCCCCGCCCGGCGGAGGCCCCTCTTGGGCGGGACGACGTGGCCCTCCTGCTCGGGTTCCTCCACCGGACCGTCGGGGTGCGCAAGCTCCGGATCACCGGCGGGGAGCCCCTCGTGAGAGGGGACCTCACCGAAATCGTCGGGGACGCGGCGGCGCTCGGGATCCCCGACATCGCCCTTACCACCAACGGCCAGCTCCTCGCCCGGCGCGCCGCGGAGCTGGCGCGGGCCGGGTTGAAGCGTGTCAACGTGAGCCTCGACTCCCTCGACCGGGACACCTTCCGCGCCGTGGCCGGGGGCGGCTCCCTCGAGCGAACCCTCGCGGGGATCGCCGCGGCCCGGGAGGCGGGGCTCTCCCCCGTGAAGCTGAACATGGTGGTCCTGCGGGGCGTCAACGACCACCAGGCGGAGGCGTTGCTGCGGTTCGGCCTCGAGCGCGACTGCCCCGTCCGGTTTCTCGAACTGATGCCGGTGGGCGTGGCCCGGGCGGACTTCGCGCGCCGCTTCATCGGGTCGGACGAGGTGCGCCGGCGTCTGTCCCGGATCGGAAGCTGGTGGCCCCTGCGTCCGGAGCCGGGGGCGAGCAGCGTGGACTGGCGGGTGCGGGACGGGGCCGGCCGCGAGACCACCTGCGGGTTCATCTCCCCCTGCAGCCGTCCCTTCTGCGCCGGTTGCGACCGGCTGCGCGTCAGCTCGGAAGGGCTTCTTCTGGGTTGTCTGGTGGCCAAGGAGGGGTTCCCCCTGGGAGGGGCCCTGGACGCCGCCCGGCGCGGCGAGCTGGACGAGCTGGAAGCTCTCGTGCGGCGGGCGCGCGCCTCCAAGCGCGCGGGCGAGTTCGAATGGAGCCCGCGTTGCATGGGCCGCGTGGGAGGCTGAGGCGATGGAGCCACGGAGCCAGAACCCCGCAGCGGGGCGGGAGAGCCGGCTCTCCTTCGGCCCCGGCGAGTGGTCTGGGGCCTTCGGGGACGTGGGGACGGACCTGCCGCTGTTGGCGGGTCTCATCCTCGTCTGCGGCCTCGAGCCCGCGCGGGTCCTGCTCTGGTACGGACTCTGCCAGATCGTCTCGGGCCTCGCCTACCGGCTCCCGATGCCCGTCCAGCCCCTGAAGGTGGTGGCGGCGCTCGCCATCGCCGCCAA
This sequence comes from Acidobacteriota bacterium, assembly GCA_021814355.1. Classification (GTDB taxonomy): domain Bacteria; phylum Acidobacteriota; class UBA4820; order UBA4820; family DSQY01; genus JAEMPZ01. The sequence continues at coordinate 6,168 of JAKAIJ010000013.1, read as the reverse complement.
AGCCTCCGGTGCGGAGATCCAGGGGGCGGGCCTCGCCGTGGGGCTGATCATGTTCGCCGGGACCCTCCTGGGCGGACTGGAGGCGCTGGCGCGGCTCGTGCCCGTTCCCGTGGTGCGCGGGTTGCAGTGCGGACTCGGGATCAAGCTGGGGGTCCTCGCCCTCGGCGAGTACGTGTGGGCCCAGGGCCCTCCGGGCGTGGGGCTCGCCCTCGCGGCGGGCGCCCTGCTGCTCCTACTCTTGCGCTTCCGGCGCGTGCCCGCCTCGGTGGCGCTGCTCGCAGGGGGGGCGGCCTACGCCGCCTGGCACGGCCTCCCGGCGGCGGGGGCCGCCGCGCCGCTCGCCTCCCTCCTGCCCCCCGTGCCGCCGGCGGCGGCGGACCTCTGGGCGGGGCTGGTCCTACTCGCCCTGCCGCAGATTCCGCTCTCCTTGGGCAACTCGGTGCTGGCGACCCAGGAGATGGCGGCGGACTGGTTCCCGGCCCGCGCCGTCACCGTCCGCAAGATCGGCTGGACCTACTCGCTGCTCAATCTGGCCTGTGCGCTCTTTGGCGGGGTGCCCGTGTGCCATGGTTCGGGGGGGCTCGCGGGCCACTACGCCTTCGGCGGGCGCACCGGCGGGTCCGTAGTGCTCTACGGCGGCTTCTTCCTGGCGCTGGCGGCGCTCTCGCTCCTGTGGGGTGGCAACCCCTTTCTCTGGTTTCCCCTTCCCGTGCTGGGTATAGCTCTGGCGCGGGAGGCCTTGGCTCTCGTGGGGCGGGTGCGTGGGCTCTCCCGAACGGCGGGGCTTGCGGCCCTCGGCCTGGGACTGCTGGCCGCCTTTCCGCCCTACGGCTTCCTGGCGGTGATGGGGGCGGGCGTGGCCTGGAGCGCCTTGGGGCGTTTGCGGGGGATGGGCGTGGCGGAGGCGACGAAATGAAGGAGAAAGGCGGAACCCGGGCGCATGCCGCGCGGTTCTCCCACCTCGGAGAGGGGGCCGGGGCCCGGATGGTGGACACGGGGGCGAAGGCGGTCACCCTGCGGAGCGCCCGGGCCGAGGCGGTGGTGTTCCTCGGGGCGTCCATCGCCCGGCGGCTTGCCCGGAAGGGCGGCCTTGCGAAGGGCGGCGTCTGCGAGGTGGCGCGGGTGGCGGGAATTCTCGCCGCCAAGAGGACCGCCGAGCTCATCCCCCTGTGCCATCCCCTCCCCCTCGACCACGTGGAGGTGACCTGCGCCCTCGGCCGCGACCGCCTCACCCTCGCCGCGTCGGCCCGCTGCCGGGGCCGCACGGGGGTCGAGATGGAGGCCCTTGTCGCCGCGGCGGTGGCGGCCCTCACGGTCTACGACATGTGCAAGTCCGCCGGGAAGGGAATCCTCATCGAGCGGGTCCGGCTCCTCGAGAAGACCGGCGGTAAATCGGGGGAGTGGCGCGCCCCGCGGACGCCGGGCGGGAGGAGCTGAGCGGTGGCTTCGGTCGTGGCGCTCTGTACCAGTGCGAAGAAGGGGGAGCCCAAAACGCCCGTAGCCTCGGCGCGCCTGCGCGAGGGCCACGGCCTGGAGGGCGACGCCCACGCGGGATGCGGCCACCGCCAGGTGAGCCTCTTGGCCCTCGCCGACGTCGAATCCGTGCGCGCCAGGGGCTTGCCGGACCTCGCCTTCGGCGCCTTCGGCGAGAACCTCGTGGTGGAGGGCCTCGACCTCGAGGCCCTCGGCCTCGGGAGCCGGCTCAGGCTGGGCGGGTGCGCCGAGGTGGCGGTCAGCCAGCGCGGCAAAGCGTGCCACCAGCGGTGCGCCATTTACGACCGGGCGGGGGAGTGCATCATGCCCGACCGGGGCCTCTTCGCCCGCGTGACGAAGGGGGGCGAGGTCAAGCCCGGCGACGCGGTGGAGGTCCTCGACGCCGTCCCCCGCGGGGCCTTCCAGGCGGCGGTTCTCACGGTGAGCGACTCGCGCTCCCGGGGCGAGGCCGAGGACACCGCCGGGCCCGCCGTGGCGAGGCTCCTGCGGGAGGCCCTCGGAGCCCACCTCTACGCCGCGGAGGTGGTGCCCGACGAACAGGCGCTCCTCGAGTCGCGGCTGCGCTTCTACGCGGACGAAGTGGGGCTCGACCTCGTCCTGGCGGTGGGGGGCACCGGCTTCGCGCCCCGCGACGTGACCCCCGAGGCGGTCCGGGCGGTGGTGGAGCGGCTCACGCCCGGCTTGGACGAGACCATGCGCGCGGCCTCTCTGCGGCGCACGCCGACGGCCGCGCTCTCCCGGGCGGTTTCGGGCATCCGCGACGGGACCCTCATCCTCTCCCTGCCGGGGGCGGCGAGGGCCGCCGTCGAGAACCTCGGGGTGCTGTTCCCGGCCCTCCCCCACGGCCTGCGCAAGCTGCGGGGGGACGCGACGCCGTGCGGGGAGGCGGCGCTCCCGGCCGCCGGGTCCCCTCGGCGGAGAGGCGCGCGTGGCGGCGGCGTCCGTCGTTGAAAACGGCGCCGAAGTTGGGATACCCTGGAACCGCCGCGCCGGCCTGTACGCGGGCGCTCCGGCCGGCGACGCGCTCCCGACCAGGCGCCCGCCGGGGGATGCGGGGATACAAAGATGTCCAAGATCAAACCGTTCCGGGCCTACCGGCCCAGGCCGGAGTTCGCCGCCCGGGTGGCGAGTCTCCCGTACGACGTCGTCAGCTCCGAGGAGGCCCGCGCGCTGGCCGCGGGCAACCCCTTCAGCTTCCTCCACGTGGGCAAGCCCGAGATTGACCTCGATCCCGGGGTGTCCCTCTACGACGACCGGGTCTACGCCAAGGGCGTCGAGAACCTGAAACGGTTCCTCGCGGAGGGCGTCCTCGCCCCGGAAGGCCGGCCCTGTCTCTACGTCTACCGGCAGAAGATGGGGGACCACGCCCAGGACGGCCTCGTCTGTCTCTGCTCGGTGAAGGAGTACGAAGGGGGGCTCATCAAGCGCCACGAGTTCACGCGCAAGGACAAGGAGGACGACCGCACGCGCCATGTGACCGAGCAGAACGCAAACGCAGAGCCGGTTTTCCTCGCGTATCGCGCGGTCCGGGAGATTGACGCGGTCGTGGAGCGCGTGAAGAGCTGCGACCCCCTCTACGACGTCGTCACCGAGGACACCATCGGCCACACGGTCTGGGCCGTCGCGGACGAGGAGGAAGTCGCGAACCTCCAACGCCTCTTCGGGAGGGTTCCCGCGCTTTACGTGGCGGACGGCCACCACCGCACCGCCGCCGCCGTGCGCACGGGCCAGGCGTTGCGCCAGAGGAGCAAAACCCGCACGGGCGAAGAGCCCTTCGAGTACTTCATGGCGGTCCTCTTCCCGCACGACCAGTTGCAGATCATGGACTACAACCGCGTCGTGAAGGACCTGAACGGTCTGACGCGTAACGGGTTCTTGGAGAAGGTCGCGGAGCGCTTCCGGGTGAAGGTCTCCGCCGATCCGCGCCCCGGCGGCCCCCGCCACTTCGGGATGTACCTCCACGGCAAGTGGTGCCGGCTCGAGGCGCGCGAGGGAACCTTCCCCGCGGACGATCCCGTGAAGGGGCTCGACGTCTCCATCCTCCAGGACAATCTCCTGGCGCCCATCTTGGGGATCGCCGATCCCCGCACCGACAAGCGCATTGACTTCGTAGGCGGCATCCGGGGGACGAAAGAGCTGGAGAAGCGGGTGGACGGGGGATGGGCGGTGGCCTTCTCGCTCCACCCCACCTCGCTGGAGCAGCTCATGGCGGTGGCCGACTCGGGACGGGTGATGCCCCCCAAGTCCACCTGGTTCGAGCCAAAGCTTCGCAGCGGCCTCCTCGTTCGTCTGATTGAGGAATAGCTCACCACAGAGGGCACAGAGCACACAGAGGAGCGGGCTGACAGGATTAGGGCTCTGTGATTTCTGTGGTTAATCGAAGGAGGTGGACATCCATGAAAATCCTGATCGCGGATGCGTTCGACAAGTCGCTGCCGGGACGGTTGGCGAAGTTCGGCGACGTGACGGACGACATGGGAAAGCTCGGCGAGGCCGAGGTGCTCCTCGTCCGCTCCAAGACGAAGGTCACGCCCGAGCTGTTGGAGGGCGCGCCGAAGCTGAAGCTCGTCATCCGCGGCGGCGTGGGACTCGACAACGTGGACAGGGCCGCCTGCAAGGCGAGGGGCGTCGAGGTGCTGAACACTCCCGAGGCCTCCTCGGTGGCCGTGGCCGAGCTGGCCATGGCCCTCATGATCGCTATCCCCAACCGCCTCGTCGAGGCGCACAACGGGATGAAGGAAGGCCGGTTCCTCAAGAAGGAGATCAAGCGCACCGAGCTCTACCAGAAGACCCTCGGCCTCGTCGGCATCGGCCGGATCGGCTCCGAGGTGGCCCGGCGCGCCGCCGCCTTCGGGATGACGGTCCTCGGCTACGACCCCTTCGTGAAGGAGCACCCGGTGGCGAGACTGGTCTCGCTGGACGAGCTTCTCGCGAAGTCCGACTACATCAGCCTCCACACCCCGCTCACCGACGAGACCAGGGGGATGATCGGCGCGGCGGCCGTCGCCAGGATGAAGGAGGGCGTCGTCCTCATCAACACGGGGCGCGCCAAGGTGGTGGACGAGAACGCGCTGGCCGAGGCCCTCCGGTCGGGGAAGGTGGCGGCCTACGGCACCGACGTGTGGCCCAGCGATCCGCCCCCGCCCGGGTATCCCATCCTCTCGGCGCCCAACGTCCTCATGGCTCCCCACATCGGCGCCAGCTCCAGGGAGAATCTCCTGCGCATCGGCGACTGCGTCGTCGCGATCCTGGAAAAAAGGAAATGATTCACCGCAGAGACGCAGAGACACAGAGGCAAAGAAGAGAAGAGGAAAGATTGTTCACGCAAAGGCGCAAAGATCGCCAAGGAAGGCATGAGAGATCCCATTCAGTTCTTTGGAAAGAAGTTGCTGTCTTCCTTTGCGCCCTTGGCGACTTTGCGTGAGATGCCTTTTGTTTTGACCTCCGCGCCTCTGCGCCTCTGTGGTTCAAGAACTTAAGGAGACCGACATGGCGAAGCGGGTGATCAACTTCTACGCGGGGCCGGCTGGGCTTCCGCTTCCGGCGCTCGAGCGGGCGCAGGCGGAGCTGCTGGACTTCGAAGGGACGGGGATGTCCGTCATGGAGATCTCCCACCGGGCGAAGGAGTACGAGGCCGTCCACAACGAGGCCATCGCCCTGACGAAGGAGCTTCTCGACGTCCCCGACAACTATAAGATCCTCTTCCTCCAGGGCGGCGGCCACCTTCAGTTCGGCATGGTGCCGATGAACCTCCTCTACAAGGGCCGCAAGGCCGATTACATCTGCACCGGCTCCTGGGCCGAGAAGGCCTACAAGGAAGCGAAGATCGTTGCCGGCGACAACGCCCGCTGCATCGCCACCACGAAGGAGGAGAAGTACGCGCGCCTCCCGCGGCCGGAGGAGATCAAGGTCAACCCCGACAGCGCTTACGTCCACTTCGCCACCAACAACACGGTGGAGGGGACGCAGTTCAAATCCTTCCCCAACGCGGGAAAGGTGCCGCTCGTGTGCGACATGTCCTCCGACTTCCTGTGGCGCCCCTTCGACGTCAAGCCCTTCGGCCTCATCTACGCGGGCGCTCAGAAGAACCTGGGCCCCTCGGGCGTGACCGTCGTCATTATCCGGGACGACATGCTGAATCAGTGCTTGGACAAGGAGCTTCCGAGCTACCTGCGCTACCGAATCCACGCGGAGAAGAATAGCCTTTACAACACGCCGCCCACCTTCGGCATCTACATCCTCCGTAACGTGCTCGCCTACAACAAGTCCATCGGCGGCGTGGTGGCCATCTACAAGAACAACCTGAGGAAGGGCGAGCTCCTCTACGGCTGCGTGGACCGTCACGCGGGCTTCTACAAGCCCTTCGTTACCGTCAAGGAAGATCGCTCTTTCATGAATGCCGACTTCTTCCTCCCGAGCGAGGAGCTGACCGACAGGTTCGTGAAGGAGTGCAAGGCCAATGGCATGATCGGCGTGAAGGGCTACCGCGACATCGGCGGCATCCGCATCTCCATGTACAACGCCGTCACCGTGGCCGACGTCGAGACCCTCGTCGGCTTCATGGACAGGTTCGTTCAGAAGAACGGGTAGAAGCGGCGGACGGCCGGCGGCGGACCAGAATGGGGCGGGCCCCGCGGTCCGCCCTTATTTCTGCGGGAGCGGCCGAAATAGTTC
>JAKAIJ010000209.1 GCA_021814355.1 Acidobacteriota bacterium | reverse complement strand
GCCCTCGAGCGGGTACCGGATGTGCCAGAGGTTGCCCTGCTTCTCCTCGTGCTCCGCCTCCAGGTCCGAGAGGGCGGTGCCGCAGGAGGGGCACCAGTTAGTCATGTACTCGCCGCGGTAGATGAGCCCCTCGCGGTAGAGCTGCACGAACGCGGTGCGGACGGCCCGGGAGAGGTCGGGGTCGAGGGTGAAGCGGGTGCGGCCCCAGTCGCAGGAGGCGCCGAGCTTGCGCAGCTGCAGCAGAATCGTGTCGCCCTTCTCCCGGCGCCACTCCCAGACCTTTTCGAGAAACGCGTCGCGTCCCAGTGCCTCGCGGCCGAGGCCCTGTTTCTCCAGCTCCTTGCTCACCACCATCTGGGTGGCGATGCCCGCGTGGTCCGTCCCCGGCAGCCAGAGGGCGTCGTAGCCCTGCATGCGCCGCCACCGGACCAGGATGTCCTGGAGCGTGACGAACATGGCGTGGCCCGAATGGAGCACCCCCGTGACGTTGGGGGGCGGGATGACGATGGTGTAGGGCGGCTTGCCGCTTCCCGGCCGCGCGGCGAAGGCGCCGGACTCCTCCCAGGCCCGGTACCAGCGCTCCTCGCACTCGTGCGGATCGTACTGCTTCGCAATCTCCATGGTCCGTCCTCGGTGTCCCGGCGGGCGCGGGTTCGGGAGGAAAAGGAAAACAGGGGCTGCCCCCTGCTCTCCAAAACGGCTTGACGGGGCTGGACCCTACTCGACCTGGGCCTCGAGCTCCTGAATCCGGCGCTTGATGAGGCTCTCCGCGAGCTCGGGGATCACCTCCCACGCCACCTGCCGCAGGACCTCGGGAGCCATCTCGGCCACCGCCTTGCGCACCGCCGCCTCCAACTGCTCCTGGGTGAGGGAGAGCGGGGGTGCGGCGGGCGGCGCTTCCGCGGCGGGCTCCTCCTCCGCGACCTCCTCCTCCCCGGCGCGGAAGGCGGGCTCCTCGACGGCGGCGGGGTCGAAGTGGTGCGCCTCCGCCACCATCTCCTGCTGGTCGGTCATCTCGTGCACCAAGCCCGACACCGGCTCCACCGGCTCCGAGGAGGCCGTCTCGGCCCAGGGCGCCTTCTCCAGCTCGGGTTCGGAAGCGGGCGGCTCCGCGAAGGCAGCCTCGGGCGCCGGGGGCTGGACGAGGGCCTGGGTCTCGCCCCAGTCCTCCGCCCCGGAGACGCTCTCGGCGGCCGCCTCCGGCTCAACGGCGGAGGCTTCGGCCCCCGCGGCGGCCTCGGGCGCGGCCACCGGCTCGGCCACAGCGGCGCGCGGCTCGGCCGGGGCGAAGTCCGAGGCCTGCACCGGCGGGGGCTCCGGCGGCAGCACCACCTCCTCGGGAACCGCGGCGACCGGCGCGGGCGGAGCGGCGAGGCCCTCGAACGCCGCCTCGGGCACGGGCGAAGGGAGGACGCCCACGTCCACCACCTCGGGGGAGAAGGCCACCGGGGCGGGCGGCGGAGGCGGCTCGTAGGCGGCGGGAGCGGGCGGCGAAGGGGGAGCGGGGGCCGCTGCGAAGGGGCCTGGCTCGGCCGCGAAGGGCGCTGGCGCGGCTGGAGGGGGCGCGCCGAACGGCGACGCGGCGGGAGCGAAGGCCGCCGGCGCGGGGGCGGACGACACGGGGGCGAAGGGGGAAGGCTCCGGGGAGAAGGCCACCGGGGCGGGCGGGGGCGGCGGCTCGTAGGTCACCACGGACGCGGGAGCCGGAGGGGGAACGGGGGCCGCCGCCTCGAAGACGGGCGGCACGGGGGCGGCCTCGAAGGGCGGCGGTTCGGGATGGACGATCATTCCCTCACGCGCGGTCACCTCGAAGGGGACCACCGGCGCGGCCGTGTCGAGGACGAGGCGGGCCTTGAGGAGGCTTTCCACCTTCTCCACCAGCATGCGCGAGTCGAAGGGCTTGGTGATGAAGGTGTCCGCGCCGGAGAGCCGGGCCTTGTCCTCGTCGAAGGGCTCGAAGGTGCCCGTGAGCAGGATGACGGGAATGGCGGAGAAGGCCGGGTTGCGCTTCACGAACTCGGCCACCTCGTACCCGCTGACCTCCGGCATGATGATGTCGCAGAGCAGGATGTCCGGCCGGGATTCCTTCACCTTCTCGATGGCCGCCTTCCCGTTGGAGACGCAGACGACCTGGTAGTCCCCTTCGGCGAAGGTCAGCTCCACGACCTTCTGGATGGTCACGCTGTCGTCCGCCAGCAGGATTTTCTTCGGCATGGGTACCCCCTTGCTCGTCCTCAATCAATTCTACTGGATGCCGAGCAGGCTGTAAAGCCTCTCCGCGTCGAGCCGCCGAGCCCGCTCCCCGGCCCCGAATTCCACGATGCCGGCCGAGGGAAGAGGACCTTCGAGACCGGCGCCCTCGGCCGCGGGTCCGCAGGCCCGCAGGTCCACGCTCTGACAGGGCAGTCCCAGAAGGACTTCGCGGCGCTGGAGGACCAGGACGACGCGCGCCTCCCCGAGCGCGCCGAACTCCGCCCCGCCGAGCACCGGCACCACCTGGTCCCGGTAGAGAATCCACCCGCCGCACCAGCCCCTGGCGCCCGGTAGGAGGCGGACCTCCGGGGCGTCCAGGACCGCCCAGACGTCCGCGGCCGCCACCGCGCTTACCGCCCCCCCGGTCCGCGCCACGAAGCTCCTCTCCTCAGCCATGGAGAGCCTCCAGCGCCTTCGGGTCCGCCAAGAAGGACCATCCCGCGGGACCCGCCAGGACCCCTCTGCACCACGGCGGCTGGCGCTCGAAAAGGTAGGCGGGCAGGGGGAAGAAGCGCATCCCCTCCTCGCCGCCGCCCAGGCGGGCGTCCCCCGCGTGCAGGAGCCCGCCGTCCGCCAGGACCACCAGCACCCCGGGCAGACCGGGGGCGGGACGGACCCTCAGGGCGCCCGCGAGAGACCGGGCCTCCGGGGCCCAGGCGGCGTAGTCGGGATCGGCCCGGTGGAGCAGCCGCGACACCCTCTCCAGGGGGATCGCCACGTCCCACCCTCGCGCCACCCGGAGGTGGAGCCACGGACCCTGCATGACGGGCCTCCCCCACCAGCCTATCCTCCGCGCGCAGCCCGGTCAACCTCTGAAACTATACGAGCGTCTGAAATGATGGCGCATCCTGGTTTCTTGGCCTTTCACGAGACGCTCCGTATTCGCGGGGAAGGCGACCTCGAATTCCCGCTTCGCGGGCAAAGCCCGACGAAGTGGCATGTGGCCCTTCGGGGCCTTGCGATGGCGGCCTTCGGTCACGTAAGGGTTCGGCTGTCCGCCCTGGCCCAGGCAAGCCCCCCGCGGGAGCGGCGCTGGGCCAGGCGTTCTTCGCACGGCGGCTGGCGCTCGAAGCTCCATGGGTTCGCTTCTCGCGCCGCATCCGTATGCTCGAACCCCCGCGGGCCCTACCGGGGGAGGCCACCGCGCTTGGCCTCCCCCCCCCCGCATCCAGCGCGCAAAGATTTGCGGCGCGCTGTATAAAACGGGCAAATCCCCCAGGCATGCCCCAAGGGGTGGCGTCGGAGGGTTCTGGGGAGTATACTCACGCCTCTGGCAGGCCGGGCCGTCACCCTCGGGCCCGCCGGTCCCGCAGGGGGGAGATCCTACCGCCACGACAGAGCAGCCGGAGGCCCGGCGGAGGGTCCAGGCGCGCGGCCACCTTGCCGGAGGAGGCGACACGAAGGGCTCTAAGCCAAGCGCAAGCGGCGCGGGCCTCTCAGGACCGGCCCCGGGGACCGGACAGCGATGGGGAGAACACCATGACGACCAGGCGTACCGTGACCATTGACGGAAACGAGGCGGCGGCTTACGTGGCCCACCAGGTCAACGAGGTCTGCGCCATCTACCCCATCACCCCCTCCTCCACCATGGCCGAACTGGCCGACCAGTGGGCAGCGGAGGGCATACGTAATCTCTGGGGTGGCATTCCCACCGTCGTCGAGATGCAGAGCGAAGGCGGCGCCGCCGGCACCGTGCATGGTTCGCTGCAAACCGGCGCGCTGACCACCACCTTCACCGCCTCCCAGGGCCTGCTGCTGATGCTGCCCAACATGGCCAAAATCGCCGGCGAGCTGACGGCAGCGGTATTTCACGTAGCGGCCCGCTCGGTGGCCACCTCGGCGCTCTCCATCTTCGGCGATCACTCCGACGTCATGGCGGTGCGATCCACCGGCTTTGCCATGCTGGCTTCGGCGTCGGTGCAGGAGGCGCATGACGGCGCCCTTCTGGCGCAGGCCGCCAGCCTGGAAGCGCGCGTGCCCTTTGTGCACTTCTTCGACGGCTTCCGTACTTCCCACGAGATCAACTCCGTCGAACTGCTCCGCGACCACCAGCTCCGGGCCATGATCCCGGAGGAGTTGGTGCAGGCCCACCGCCGCCGCGCGCTCAACCCCGAACATCCATTCATCCGCGGCACCGCCCACAATCCCGACACCTTCTTCCAGGCCCGGGAGGCGGTGTCGCCTTACTATCAGCTCACGCCCGGCATTATGACGCGGGTCATGGAGCGCTTCGCCGCGCTTACCGGGCGCGGCGTGCATATCGTGACGGTCAACGACTATCTCGCCAGCCGCGACGCCGAATGGATGGGGAGCATCTACCGCTTTCTCGGCCTCAGCGTCGGGGTCAACCTGTCGCAAAGCGCCGCCGACGTGAAGCAGGAGGCCTACGCTGCGGACATCACCTACGGCACCAACAACGAATTCGGCTTCGACTATCTGCGCGACAACATGGCGATGCAGACAGCGGACCGCTACCAGCGCGGACTGAATTTCGCCATCGTCGACGAAGTCGACTCGATCCTGATCGACGAGGCGCGCACGCCGCTGATCATTTCCGGCCAGGCCGAG
>JAKAIJ010000208.1 GCA_021814355.1 Acidobacteriota bacterium | reverse complement strand
TTCCGATCTCCTCCCCGAGGCGGACCCGCGTTTTGAACCAGAGGGCCTCCAGGACCAGGACGAAGAGCGGGATCGTCGAGATGAGGATGGCCGCGGTGGAGGCGAGGGTGCGCTTCACCCCCTCGGCCTCCGCGTAGAAGTAGAGCCCGGGCTCGAACAGGGCCATCAGGAAGAGCCCCGCCACGTCGCGGCGGTCCGGAAGGGGGGTCTTCCGGAAGGGCAGGACCACCAGGAAGAGGACGCTGGCGGCGGCGAAGCGCAGGAAGATCAACTGGGCCGGCGTGAAGCTCTCCAGGGCCACTTTGGTTCCCGTGAAGGAGCCGCCGAAGAGAAGGGCCATCGCGGCCGCCGCCGCGGGTCCCTTCCAGTCGCGGCCGCTCATGCGGGGCGGGTCAGGGCCCGCATGAGCACCGCCAGCCTGCGCACCCGCGCCGCCCGCTCGGAGGCGGAAAGGAGAGGCGCCCCGGCGCGGGTCTCTCCGTAGGGGAGCGGGTCCGCGAGTCCCGCCTGCTCGAATCCGCGCAGGCGCAGGGCGCAGGAGTCGCACACGCCGCAGGCCCGATCGTTGCGCGCATAGCACGACCAGGTGAGGGCGAGGGGGAGCTGGAGATCCGAGGCGAGCCGGACGATCTGAGCCTTGGTGAGCTCCACGAGCGGCGCCCGGACCGCGATGCCGCCCCCGGGCCTGGTGCCCCGCTCCACGAGGGCGTTGAAGGCCTCCACGAACTCGGGCCGGCAGTCGGGGTAGCCCGAGGAGTCCTGCGAGACGGCTCCGTAGTAGACCGCACGGGCGCGCAGGGTCTCGGCCCAGCCCACGGCCATGGAGAGCAGCACCGCGTTGCGGAAGGGGACGTAGGTGAAGGGGATGACCGTGGAGTCCAGGTCCGCCCGGGGGACGGCGATGGAGCGGTCGGTGAGGGCGGAGGAGCCCACGAGGCTGAAAAAATTGGTGTGAACCACTAGGCGCCGCGTCGCGGGCACCTCCAGGTAGTCCGCGAGACGGGTGAAGGCCCGGAGCTCGGCCTCCTCGGTCCGCTGGCCGTAGTTGAAGTGGACGAGCGCCAGGTCAAAGCCGTCGCGCCGCGCCACGCCCGCCGCGGCGAGCGAGTCCATCCCGCCCGAGAGCAGGACCACCGCCAGCGGTTTCTGCGCCGCGGGAGCGGCGTTCGGGTCAAGCTCCACGACCCCTCCTCTAGAACACCTATTCTAGCGCAGGAGGGGGCTTTCGAGCAGGTGAGGCCTCCGGTCCATCACAAGTCTCAAGCACCTGGGTAGGGAGTGCGTGGGTCACCCAACTGCGGTTCTGTCTTTACCCAACCCATCCGCGCACCCACGTACCCTACACTCCCCGCCGGTCGCCCCAGATCACCTTGTGGAGCTGGACCTGAACCCGCGCGGGCAGGCGGTCCTCCACCGTCCAGGCGGCCAGGTCGGCGGGGTCGAGCCGGCCCCAGACCGGGGAGAGGTAGAGCTGCGGGGAGCGCGGGCCGCCCAGCCGGTGGTTCCGGATAAAGGCGGCGCTCCAGAGGTAGTCTTCTCGCCCTGAGAGGACGAACTTGAGGGCGTCCCGCCGCCGCAGCCGCCGCAGGACCGCGGGCTGGAACGAACCGCCCTCGCCGCTTCCGGGGGCCTTCACGTCCACGACCTTGAGCACCGCCGCGGGGATCGCCTCGAGCGCGTAGGAGCCGTTGGTCTCGAGGGAGACCGAGAGCGACCGGTCCAGAAGGGCCCGGCAGAGATCGGGGGTTCCGCCCTGGGCCATGGGCTCGCCGCCGGTGAGGAGCACCCGCGGGATTCGGTAGGAGGCCACCTTCTCCAGCAGCGCGTCGAGCCCGATTCGGTTCCCCTGGTAGAAGGCGAAGGCGCTGTCGCAGTAGTTGCAGCGGAGGTTGCAGCCGGTGAGACGGACCAGGACCGTCGGGTAGCCGGTCTCGGGGCCCTCTCCCTGGATGGAGGCGTAAACCTCGTTCACCAGCAGCGTCGTCTCCCCGGCCCGCGGTTCCGGGTAGCGGGCGGCTCCGACGGGGCCGCCGGCGGAGGGGTCCGAATACACCTCAGCCCTCGACGAAGTAAGAGGCCACCGAGCTCTCGGTCTCGAAGACGTTCACCCGCTGGACGGGCGCCCGCCCTGCGACGCTCTCGAAGATGTACCGCGCGATGTTCTCGGCGGTGGGGTTGATCTCGGTGAACGGGGGGATCTCGTTGAGGTAGCCGTGGTCGAGCCGCGCCAGGACGGAGTCGGTGATCTCCTTGAGCTTGCGGAAATCCATGACCATCCCCAGGCCGTCCAGCTCGGCGGAGCGCGAGACGACCTCCACCTTCCAGTTGTGGCCGTGAAGCCGCTCGCAGTTGCCCGGGTAGTCCTCGACGCGGTGCGCCGCCGCGAAGTCCCGCGTGATCTTGATCTCGAACATCGTCCCTCCCACCGGCCCCGCGGCCCGGGTTCCATCGTATCCCAGGGCGGGCAAAGGGGAAAGAACGCCCCGCGGGGCTTGCCGCTTCCCGGTCACGCCGCGGGTCCGTCGGCGCCGGAGTCCCGGAGGACGATTTTTCGCGTGATGGGTTCCAATCCGGGGATCAGAGCGCCGCGCGGGCTTCCGCGAACGCTCTCCACGCCCCGGCGGGGTCCTTGGCGAAGGCGGCGATGGCGGCGACGGAGGCGAAGCCCCGGCGCCAGAGCCCGGGGGCGCGGCCGGGGGTGACGCCGCCGATGGCTGCGACGGGGACCTTCGCGGCCGCGAGAACCGCCTCCTGGACCGCCGGGGGCACGAGGGGCGAAGGATTCCGCTTGGTTTGCGTGGGGAAGACCGGGCCGAGCGCGAGGTAGTCGAGGGGAAGATCGGCGGCGGAGAGCGCCTGGCCGGCGTCGTGGGTGGAGTAGCCCACGACCGCCCCGCGCCCCAACAGCTGTCTCGCCGATTCGAGGGGCAGGTCGTCCTGGCCCAGGTGGACGCCATGGGCGCCGGCGAGCAGGCAGAGGTCGGGTCGGTCGTTCACGACCACCGCCGCGCCGAAGGGCCCGGCCAGCTCCAGCAGGCGGTCGAGCTCCGCGAGCCGGGCGCCGTCCGGCAGGCTCTTGCGGCGGTGCTGGAAGAAAACGCACCCCGCACCCAGCAGGGCGCGCGCCCACTCGAGCAGGGCCGGCGTGCCGCGGTCGTCGGGGGTGATGGGGTAGACCGGGGGGAGCGCGGGGGGCACGGCCTACCCGGCGTTGTTCTCGCTGAGGTACCGGTCCATGAACCGGGTCGAGAGGTTGCCCGCCTTGAAGTCCTCGTCGTCCATGATCTTGAGGTGCATGGGGATGTTGGTCTTGATCCCCTCGACGATGAAGGACTCGAGCGCCCGCTTCATGCGCATGATGCAGTCGGCGCGCGTGGGGCCGCGCACGATGAGCTTGGCGATGAGCGAGTCGTAGTGGGGCGAGACGAAGTAGCCCGCGTAGGCCGCGGTGTCCACGCGGACCCCGGGGCCGCCGGGGGCGTGGAAGGTGGTGATGCGCCCCGGCGAGGGGGTGAAGCGCAGCGGGTCCTCCGCGTTGACGCGGCACTCCATGGAGTGGCCGAAGATCTTGATGTCCTTCTGTCGCCAGGTCATCTTCTCGCCCGCGGCGGCCATGATCTGGGCCTTCACGAGGTCCACGTTGCAGACGTTCTCGGTGACGGGGTGCTCCACCTGGATGCGGGTGTTCATCTCCATGAAGTAGAAGCGGCCGTCCTCGAAGAGGAACTCGATGGTGCCCGCGGTGGCGTACTTCACCGCCTCGGAGCCCTTCACCGCCACCTCGCCCATCTCCTTCCGGAGCAGCTCGCTCAGGGCGGGGGAGGGGGACTCTTCAATGAGCTTCTGGTGGCGCCGCTGGATGGAGCACTCGCGCTCGTTGAGGTGGATCACGTTGCCGTGCTTGTCCCCCAGGACCTGGAGCTCGATGTGCCGGGGACTTTCGAGGTACTTCTCCAGGTAGAGGTCGCCGTTGCTGAAGGCGGAGGCCGCCTCCGCGGAGGCCATCTGGAAGGCCATCTCCATCTCGGACTCGGAGCGGAGGACCCGCATGCCCTTGCCGCCACCGCCGGCGGAGGCCTTTAGGATGACCGGGTAGCCGAACTCCGCCGCCAGCCGCTTGGCCTCGTCGGGGTCCGGCACCGGGCCGTCCGACCCGGGGATCGTCGGGACCCCGGCGGCCCGCATCGTCCTCTTGGCCTCGGACTTGTTGCCCATGAGGGCGATGGTTTCGGCGCTGGGCCCGATGAAGGTGATGTTGCAGGCTTCGCAGACCCGCGCGAAGTCGGGGGACTCGGAGAGAAACCCGTACCCCGGGTGGATGGCGTCGGCGTTGCTGATCTCGGCGGCCGAGATGAGGTTGGTGATGTTGAGGTAGGAGAGCCGGCTGGGGGCCGGGCCGATGCAGATGTTCTCGTCGGCGAACCGGACGTGGAGCGAGTCGGCGTCCACGTCGGAGTGGACCGCCACGGTCCGGATCCCCAGTTCCTTGCAGGCCCAGATGATCCGGAGGGCGATCTCGCCCCGGTTGGCGATGAGGATCTTGCGGAACATGTCAGGACGCCGGTTCGAGGTGCATCAGGGCCTCGCCGTACTCGACGGGCTGGGCGTTCTCGGCGAGGATGTCCACCACCACGCCGTCGGACTCGGCCTCGATCTCGTTCATGAGCTTCATGGCCTCGATGATGCAGACCACCTGGCCCTTGCGGACCCGGTCGCCCACCTTCACGAAGGGCTCGGCGCCCGGGGCGGGGGCCCGGTAGAAAGTGCCCACCATGGGGCTCTTGAGCTCGACGGCGGTGGCGGACCGCGCGGCGGGCGCGGGGGCCGGCA
>JAKAIJ010000207.1 GCA_021814355.1 Acidobacteriota bacterium | reverse complement strand
GGACACCCGCTCCTTCGCCGCGGCGCTCCGCTCGGCCCTCCGCGAGGACCCGGACGTGGTGCTGGTGGGCGAGATGCGCGACTACGAGACCATCGAGACGGCGCTGATGGCGGCCGAGACCGGCCACCTGGTGCTATCCACCCTGCACACCCTGGATGCCACCGAGACCGTCACCCGCATCATCTCGGTCTTCCCGCCCCACCAGCAGAAGCAGATCCGCCTGCAGCTGGCCGCGGTCCTGAAGGCGGTCATCTCCCTCAGGCTCGTTCCACGCGCCGACGGCCAGGGCCGGGTGCCCGGCACCGAGGTCATGATCAACACCGCGACCATCCAGGACTGCATCGAGAACAAGGAAAAGACCAAGATGATCCGGGACTACATCGAGGGCGGCTACAGCCAGTACGGGATGCAGACCTTCGACCAGTCCCTCTACTTCCTCTACCGCGAGGGGCTCATCACGCTCGAGGAGGCCCTGCGGAGGGCCACCAACCCCGACGACTTCAAGCTCAAAATCGCCGGCATCCACTCCACCGCCGACATGGCCAAGGAGCAGATGGAGGCGGCGGCCGAGTCGTCGTCGGTGGGCGGGAAGAACTCGCCCTTCGTCAAGTTCTGACGGCGCGGTCCGCGCCGCCGGGGGCGCGTCCATGGCGGAGAAGGGGACCGACGCCCCTCCCGGGCGCTCCGCCCGGGAGGCGGCGGAGCGCATCCTGGCCCGCCGGGACCACGGTTCGGCGGAGCTGCGGCGCAAGCTCCTGGCCCGGGGGTTCGCGCCGGGCGCGGTGGAGGAGGCGCTCCGGGGCCTCGCCGGGCGCGGGCTGCTCGACGACGGGGCCTACGCGGCGAGGTTCGCGCGGGAGAGCCTCGCCCGCGGACGGGGCCCCCTTTGGATCCAATCCAAGTTGCGCGCCCGCGGGGTGGCGCCCGCCGCCCTGTCCGTCTCCCCTGACGACGAGGAGGAGTCCCTGCGGGTCCTCCTGGCGCGCCGGCGGATCGTCCCGCACGCGTTGACAGACCCCCGGGGGCGGGCCAAAATACTGCGGTTCTTGAAGGGGCGGGGCTATTCGGGCGCCGCCCTGGCGCGCCTCTTCGGCCCCGCCGGGGAGGAGAGTTGAGGCCGCCGGGCCCGCCGCGGCGGGGTTCCGCGCTCCCAGCCTTCCGCGCGGGCGCCCCCGGTGGTCCCGGTCGAGGTCGTGCATGAGAAGCAGCGAGATCCGCTCCGCCTTCCTGGCGTTCTTCGAGTCGCGGGGCCACCGCGTCGTGCGCTCCTCCTCCCTCGTCCCCGCGGGGGACCCGACCCTGCTCTTCACCAACGCGGGGATGAACCAGTTCAAGGACGTCTTCCTCGGCAAGGAGAGGCGCGACTACGCGCGGGCCTGCTCCAGCCAGAAGTGCGTGCGCGCCGGCGGCAAGCACAACGACCTCGAAAACGTCGGCCGCACGGCCCGGCACCACACCTTCTTCGAGATGCTGGGGAATTTCTCGTTCGGGGACTACTTCAAGGCGGAGGCCATCGCGTTCGCGTGGGAGTTCCTCACGAAGGAGACGGGCCTCCCCGCGGGCCGGATGGTCGCCACGGTTTTCAACGGCGAGGGCGGCGTGCCCCGGGACGCCGAGGCGCATGCTCTCTGGGCGCGCCACGTCCCGAAGGAGCGCATCCTCGAGTTCGGCATGCACGACAACTTCTGGACGATGGGGGACACCGGCCCCTGCGGGCCCTGCTCGGAGGTCCACTTCTTCCAAGGGGACGACGTGCCGTGCGCCGAGGAGGCCGCGGGGCGCAAGTGCCTCGGCGTCCCCTGCGAGTGCGACCGCTGGCTCGAGATCTGGAACCTCGTCTTCATGCAGTACAACCGGGACGAGAAGGGAAGCCTCACCCCCCTGCCGGCCCCCTGCGTGGACACGGGAATGGGGCTCGAGCGCCTCGCCGCCGTCGTCCAGGGCAAGCGTTCCAACTACGACACGGACCTCATGCAGCCCCTCCTCCAGGCGGCCGCCGCCCTGTGCGGCAGGGCCTACGGTGCCTCGGAGAAGGACGACGTCTCCCTGAGAGTCATCGCCGACCACGTGCGCTCCTCGACCTTCCTCGTCGCCGACGGGGTCATTCCCTCCAACGAGGGTCGGGGCTACGTCCTGCGCAAGATCGTCCGCCGGGCCGCGCGCCACGGCAAGATGCTCGGCATCGAGAAGCCTTTCCTGCACGGCCTCGTGGGGAACGTGTGCGCCATGATGGGCGAGGCGTTTCCGGAGATCCAGGAGAACCGCTCCGCCGTCGAGAGGGTTCTTTTGCGCGAGGAAGAAGTGTTCGCGCAAGTTCTTCAGTCAGGCTTTCCAAAACTCGATGAAAAAATGCTCAAAATCTTTGCCGATTGGCAAGTGCCAAAGCCCACGGGCTCTTCTTACACCGTGCCAGGCTCGGGAACGGTCGCGTTTGAAATGCACGACACCTTCGGCTTCCCGTTGGATCTCACGCAGGAGATATTCAGGGAAAAGAACCTTGCGGTGGACATAACAGGTTTTGAGAAGGAACTCGAGCGGCAGAAGGCCTTGGCGCGCGCCTCGTGGAAAGGCGGGATGGACACCCAGCGCGGCCGGGAGTTGGCCCGGTACGGGGTGCGCTCGTCCTTCCTGGGCTACGACGCGACGGAGGTCGAGGACGCCAAGTGCGTGCTGCTGCTTTGCGGCGGGGAGCGCGTGAAGGAGGCCCGCGCGGGCGACGTGGTGGAGGTGGCCTTCGACCGCACCCCCTTCTACGCCGAGTCGGGCGGCCAGGTGGGGGACACGGGGCACATCCGCGCCGAGGACGGGCTCCTGCGGGTCCTGGACGTGCAGAAGCCCGTGGAGGGGCTCATCCTGTGCAAGGCCCAGCTCCTGGAGGGCAGAATCGCCGAGGGCGCGCGCGCGACCCTCGAGGTGGACCCCGCGGTCCGGGCCGCCACGGCGGCCCACCATACGGCGACCCACCTGCTTCACGCGGCCCTGCGCGAGGTGCTGGGGACCCACGTGAAGCAGGCCGGGTCGCTCGTGGCGCCCACCCACCTCCGCTTCGACTTCCACCACTTCTCGGCCATCGAGCCCGACGTGCTCGCGGCCGTCGAGGAGCGGGTCAACGAGGTGGTGCTCCAGAACGCCCCCGTCGTCAAGCGCGAGATGGCCCTGGAGGAGGCGGTGGCCGGCGGCGCCATGGCCCTCTTCGGCGAGAAGTACGGCGAAAGGGTGCGCGTGGTCGCGGTGGAGGGCTACTCCAAGGAACTCTGCGGGGGCACCCACGTGGATCGCACCGGCAGCATCGGGCTCTTCAAGATCACCCAGGAGCGTTCCGTCTCCGCGGGGGTCCGCCGGGTGGAGGCCGTGGCCCACCTGCCGGCCCTCCGGTTGCTCCAGTCCCGCGAGTCGCTTCTGCACCAGGCCGGCGCGGCCTGCGGCGCGTCGGTGGACCGCCTCCCCGAGGCGGTGCGGCGGCTGCACGAGGAGGTCCGTCGGCTGGAAAAGGAGAACTCCAGGCTCAAGCTCCAAGCGGCCTCCGGCGGCGGTGTGGAGGGCGTCGCCGAGGAGGTGGAAGGGGTGCGGCTCGTGACACGCCTCGTAGAGGGGCTTGACCCCTCCGAGATGAAGAACCTGGCCGACACCCTCCGCCAGCAGGTGAAGAGCGGCGTGGTGGTGATCGGAAACCGGCTCGAGGGGAAGGCGAACCTCCTCGTGGCGCTCACGCCCGATCTGACGGGAAAGCTCAAGGCCGTGGAACTGGCCCGGGCCCTTGGGAAGGTCATCGGCGGCGGCGGCGGCGGCAAACCCGACCTGGCCGAGGCGGGGGGCAGGTTTCCCGAGAAGGTGGAGGAGGCCTTGCAGGGAGCCGCCGGAGTCATGCGGGAGCGGTTGCGGCGGTAGGTTTCCACCTGGAACGCGCGAGGATTGTCCGCTTTCTGTGAATCCCCGTTCTTCACCTAACTTCTCCGCGCCCAGTCCATCGTCCCGCCGAAGCTTTACCCGTTTGACAATATACTTGAAAGCATATACTTTATGCCCCACATGACGAGGGGGAGGTCCTGTAAAGCGCGGAATCGTCCAGGCCAATAATTCAGGGGTAGGAGGGGCGAGATGAGAGATACACTCCAATGGAGTGTGGTAGTTTTGCTTTGCGCCGCTTTAGCGGAGGCCGGGGCGTTTGCTCAGACCGGCGGTGGCCTGCAGGGCAAGGTGACCGACGAGAGCGGCCAGCCGGTGATCGGCGCCACCATCCAGGTGACCGGCCCCGCGCTGCCCGGCTTCCAGGGTGCCGTGACGGACGCGAACGGCGAGTACCGCATCCCCGACCTTCCGCCGGGGAAGAGCTACCAGCTGACAATCAACCTTCCTTTCAAGCTAAACCCTGACCAATCCACCCCCGTGGTCGCGACGTCCCCTTCCACCATAAACTTGAAGAAGGTCGAGGCTGGGGCCGTCATTTCTGACACGATGATCAACAACATCCCGCTGGGCCGCTCCTCCGCGAACATCGCCTACCTGGCGCCCGGCGCGGTGGGTTCGGGCCTGGGCGGCCAGCCCTCCATCAACGGCGCGTCGGGCCCCGAGAACAACTACGTCGTCAACGGCATGGACGTGACCGGCGCCGGCGACGGCCTCAACCTGACCGCCCTCAACTTCGACTTCATCGAGGCCACCGAGGTGAAGACCGGGGGCATGGACGCCGAGTACGGCGCGCTCATGGGCGGCGCGGTCAACTCCATCACCAAGAGCGGCGGCAACGAGTTCAAGGGCGGGCTGTTCATGTACTACTGGAGCGACAAGCTCTCGCCCCAGTACCGCCGGTTGGACAACCGCACCATCGTCAATTACT
>JAKAIJ010000206.1 GCA_021814355.1 Acidobacteriota bacterium | reverse complement strand
GCCCCGAGGTGGTGTCCAGGTTGCCGGTGGGCTCGTCGGCCAGGATCAGGGCGGGTTCCATGGCGAGGGCCCGGGCGATAGCGACGCGCTGCATCTGTCCGCCCGAGAGCTCGGTGGGCTTGTGGTCCACCCGCTCGGCAAGCCCTACGCGGGCCAGCAGCGCCCGGGCGCGCTCGCGGCGCTGCGCCGCGGGGACACCCCCGAAGAGCATGGGCAGTTCCACGTTGTCGAGGGCCGTGAGTTGGGGCAGAAGGTTGAAGCTCTGGAAGATGAACCCGACGCGGCGGTTGCGGACGTCCGCCAGGCTGTCCCGGTCGAGCCCGGAGACCTTCTCGCCGGCGAGCCGGTAGTCGCCCCCCGTCGGGGTGTCGAGACACCCCAGCAGGTTCATGAGGGTGGACTTGCCCGAGCCCGAGGGGCCCACGATGGCGACGAACTCGCCCTTCTTCACGTGGAGGTCAATTCCCTGCAGGGCCTCCACCTGGATTTTCCCCGTGTCGTAGACCTTCCGGATGCCCTCCATGTGGATGATGTGACCGTTGGTCTCGACTGGCTCGCCGTTCATGGCTTGGCTCCCGGGGCGATCTGCCCCACAGCCCATCCTACGGGGAGAGGCGGAGAAGGGTTTCGGAGCGGGGTGACGACACCGCGACGGCGGACGGCCGAACCCCCTCGAGGCTCCCCCGAACTTGCCCCCCGCGTCACTCATACCGTAGGGTCTGCGCGGGGTCCACGGCGGCGGCGCGGCGGGCGGGAAAGTAGCCCGCGAGGACGCCGATGAGCCCCAGAATGGCCGCCGTGGCGACGCCGATCGGCCAGGAGAGCGTGGGCTTTCCGAGGAACTCCAGCGCCATGTTCCCCTCCGTGGGCACCAGGGAGAGCAGGAGCACCAGCACCGTCGCGAGGATCAGGCCGAAGGTGCCCCCCAGGAGGGTGTAGAGCAGGCCCTGCAGGACGAAGGGACCCGTGATCCAGCGCGAGCGGGCGCCCAGGGCCATCTGGATGCCGATCTCGCGCGTCTTCTCCTTCACCACGGCGAACATGATGTTGGCCACGCCGACGCCGCCGATGAGCAGGGTGAGGCCGCCGATGATGCCGAGGAAGATCTCCATCCCCACCATGACGTTGGCGGTCGTGGAGGAGCTCTTCACCGTGTCCCACACCCAGAGGCTCTTCTCGTCGCCGGGGTCGAAGCCGTACTTGGCGCCGAGAACCTCCTTGAACCGGCGCAGGGCGCCCTCCATCTGGGAGGGCTCGTGGACCTGGATGACCAGGTTGTTGAGCTGGTCCCTCCCGAACTGGGCGGTGAAGGTGGTGATGGGGATGACCGCGTGGGCCGGCTCCGGGCCGCCGTAGTTCCCCATCTGGAACTTGTGGACCATGACGCCGATGACGGTGTAGGGTGTGCCGTTCACGAGGAGAGTCTTTCCGACGGGCGCCTCCTTGCCGAAGAGGTCGGCGGCCAGCTCGTCCCCCAGGAAGATGACGCGCCGCTTCTCCTGTTCGTCCCGGGCGTTGAAAAAACGGCCGCCCGCCTGGGGAAAGTGGTGGCGCATCTCGCCGTACTCCCAGTTGGTTCCGATGACCCGAGCCGTGACGGTCTTGACGCCGTAGGTCAGGGTCGTGGACCAGGAGTGAACCTCGCCCAGGACACCCTTCAGTTTGGGCAGCCGCTCGCGCAGCCAGGCGACGTCGCCGACGCGGGGCCGGACGGGGCGGCCCGCCGGCAGTCCCTTCCAGGGCTTGCTGGTCTCCCCGGGCCACATCACCGCCAGGTTGATCCCCATGCCCCGGGTGCCCTTGGCGAGCTGGCGCTTGAGCCCCTCGCCGAAGGCAAGCAGCAGCAGGATGGCCACCGTCCCCCAGGCGATGGCCGCCACCGTCAGGACGGCGCGCTTCTTCTGGAGCCGAGAGGCCCTCAGGAAGAGCTGGAAGACGAGGGTCAGATCGCGGCCGCGCATGTCATCCCCGGGGCAAGGGGTCAACCACAGAGCACACAGAGAGCGCAGAGAAAAGAGCGGCAGGAGGGGAAGAATTAGAGACAAAGGGCTGGAGTGCCCTGAGGGTTTTCCTCTGTGCGCTCTGTGCCCTCTGTGGTGAGAAGATCATCCTGTCACCCTCACAGTTTCATTGCGACGACTGGGTCGAGGGAGGCTGCGTCGTGCGCCGGGAAATATCCCGCAAGCAAGCCCACGACCCCGAGGAGCCCCGCGGCGAGCGCCGCCACGCCCGGGGAGACCACGGGATCGCCCACGTACTCGGTGAGTCCGAGCGTGGGGAAGACGGCGCAGAGCGATGCCGCCAGGCCCACGCCGGTAGCGCCCCCGACGGCGGTGAGCGCCAGGGTCTCGATCAGGAACTGCCGAAGGATGAACCCGGGCCTGGCCCCCAGTGCCATCTTGATGCCGATCTCGCGGGTGCGCTCCTCCACCACCACGTTCATGATGTTGGAGACGCCGATGCCTCCCACGACAAGGGTCAGGGACCCCACGATGCCCAGAAAGAGCTTGAAGCCGAGCATGAAGGCGTCGAAGAAGGCGAACATCTCGGTAGTGTCCCAGACCTGGAGAGCCTCCTTGTCCTTGGGGTCGAAGCGGAGCCGCCCCGCAAGGATTTTGCGGACCTCCTCGGTGAGGGCCGGGTTGCCCGCCGCCGAGGGGGCCTTGTAGATGAAGTTGTCCACGAACTTGATGCCGGTCAGCGAGCGGAAGGTCGTGGCGGGGATCCACATGAGGTCCTTGTCCCTCCCCTTGTAGCTCGAATCCTGCTGCTTCGGCGTGAGGATGCCGACCACCAGGAAGGGGGAGCCCAGGACCATGAGGGTCTTGCCCACGGGGTTGGGCTCGCCGAAGAGGTCCTTGGCAATCTGGTCGCCCAAGAAGACCACCCGCCGGCGCTCCTCCAGGTCCCGGGGGTTGAAGAACCGCCCGCCCGCCTGGGGGATGAGGTTGCGCAGGTCGCCGAACTCAGGCGTAACGCCGGAGACGTCGGCCATCAGGGTCTTGTCCCCGTAGTGGATCTTGAGGTTGTCGGAGTACTCCGGCGAGATGGCCTGGAGCCCCCGGGTGGCCTTGGCCACCGCCTGGAGGTCCTCCTCCGTCACCCGGATGCGCCGGCCCTTCCCGAGCCCCTCGAAGGGCAGCGAGGTGCGGGAGGGCCAGGCGATGACGATGCGGTCGCCCAGGCCCGCGGCGGTCTTCACGAGCTGTTTGTGGAGGCCCGAGCCGAAGGCCAAGAGGAGGGTCACCGCCGCCGTGCCCCAGACGATGCCGAAGGTGGTCAGGAAGGTCCGGAGCTTCTGGGTCCGGATGTCCTGCACGAGCTGGCGGAGGGCGTCGGAGGCGGCGTGCATTTCATTCCTCGGCTCTGGCTTGCGGTCAGCGAATCTCCTTCGGCGGCCGCTGGACGACCTTGTCGCCCGCCTTGAGCCCCGAGAGGACCTCCACGTTAAGCCCGTCCGAAAGTCCCAGCGTCACGTCCGTCACCTTCGGCTCCTCACCGGGGGAGCCGCCGGGCACCTCCACGGTGGTCTTCTTGCCGCCCTCCCCGTAGGTCACGAGCCGCTCGGGGATCACCAGGACGTCTCTCTTCTCGCGGATGACCACGTCGGCGTTGGCGGAGTACCCCGCGCGCAGGGTGACCTTCTGGCCGGGGTCGAGGGAGATCTCCACGTCGAAGAGGGTGGCCCCCTCCCTCTTCTGGGCCTGGGGGGCGATGCGGGTCACGGAGCCGGTCACCACGTCGGAGGGGAGGGCGCCCACCTTGATCCGGGTGAGGAGCCCGACCGCCATCTTGCCCACGTCAATCTCGTCCACGGTCCCCTTGAAGACCAGGTCCCCCATTTCGGCGATGGTCGCCAGCTCCGTGCCCGGTTGGAACGAGGTGAGCGGAACCACCGGGTCGCCCGGGTTCACCGCGCGGCTCAGGACCGTACCGTTGGCGGGGGCGCGGATGACGGACTCGAAGCTCGCGCCCCGTCCGGCCACGCGGCCGCGGAGGGTCAGGTCGCGGTTGTCCTCGGCCTGGGCGAGGGCCACGCGGGCCAGCTCGTAGGCCTCCTTCTTCTGGTCCAGGGCGTCCTTCGGGACGACCCCGTCCTCCGCCAGTTGCTGGTAGCGCGCGTACTCGGACTTGGTGCGGTCGTAGGTTGCGCGGGCCCTCTCGAGGCTCCGGTCCACGTCCGTCCTCTCGGAAGGGGTGGGGTCGGGGGCGATCTCGAAGAGGGGATCGCCAGCCTTCACCGGGTCGCCCACCTCCACGAAGCAACGGCTCACGATCCCCGGGATCTTGGATTTCACCGAGAACTTCTGCTTGGGCTCGATCTGACCCACCGCGAGGGCCTTCTCGGTGATGGAGCCGGTCTTCACCTCCACCAGCGAGAGCCCGTCGGGTCCGCTTCTATGCGTGGAGACCCAGGCGTAGAGAGCCAGAGCGGCCGCCCCCACCGCCGCCGTGATCACCAGAATCTTGAAGAGTCTGCCCATTGGGTCATCCTCCCGCGCCCTGCCGCATCTCCTTGGCGCATCTCCTCGTGGATACGCGGGCTCCGCGAAAAGGTTGCCCCCGCTGCTGGGGGCGTTCTGCTATACAGAGCGCCGGAAATCCGGCACTCTGTATGCGGGTGGGGGCTCCGGGGGAGGCCAAGCGCGGTGGCCTCCCCGGTGGGGCCCGCGGGGGTTCGAGCGTACGGATGCGGCGCGAGAAGCGAAGACATGGAACTTCGAACGCCAGCAGCCGTGCGAAGAACGCCTGGCCCAGCGCTGCTCCCGCGGGGGGCTTGCCTGGGCCAGGGCGGGCGGCCAAGGCCTTGCGCCGCCTGAAAGGCGGCCTCCGCAAGGCCCCCGAAGG
>JAKAIJ010000205.1 GCA_021814355.1 Acidobacteriota bacterium | reverse complement strand
GAAGCTGAAGTAGCCGTTTCCGCCGACGACGAGGTGGTCCACGACGCGCACGTCGAGGTGGCCGAGGAGGGCTTTCAAATCCTCCGTGAGGCGCAGGTCGTCGGGGCTCGGGCTCACGTGGCCGCTGGGGTGGTTGTGGGCGAGGATCACGGCCGCGGCGTTCTCCTTGAGGACCGCCTTCACCACCTCCCTCGGGTGTACCGAGCTCGCGTGGATCGAGCCGCGGAAGAGCTCGCGGTAAGCGAGCACGCCGTGCTTCTGGTTGAGGAAGATCACCGAAAAGACCTCGTGGGGGAGGTCTCTCAGGCGGGGCTTGAGGAAGCGGTAAGCCTCCTCCGCGCCGCTCAGCGTCTCGGCCAGGTGGACCTCCTCCTCCGTGAAGCGGCGTGCGAGCTCGAGGGCCGCCGCCACTTGAGCCGCGCGCGCCCCCCCGATGGCCGCCAGCCGCCCCACTTCGGCAGGGGTCAGCGCCGAGAGCCCGCGTAGCGACCCCGCCGCCGCGAGGACCTCCCGCGCCAGATCCAGCGCGGTCTTGCCCCGTCTTCCCGTCCGCAGCAGGATCGCGAGCAGTTCGGCAGTGCTCAGCGCCCCCGCGCCCTGGCTTAGACACCGCTCCCTCGGACGCTCGCCCTCGGGCCACTCCCGGATCGTCATCCCGCTCCTTCCGGCCATGCGTCACCTCCAGCCCGGCCCGGCGCAACGCCGTTGCCAGTTCGTGCGAGGAGAAGTTCGGGAGGGCCAAGAGAGACTTTTGAGACAACATTCGTGCGGACAGCAAGTTAGCGGTCCTCCGGGAAAAGTCCCTTGGAGGTCCGCACGTCAACCGCGCGCACCACCGTAACCCGTTGAACCGGCTCGTGTTATCTCCATGTCTCCCTTTTCGTTGCACCGCTTGCGCACTCCGGCTCCGCGGCGTCTTTCGGAATCTCTTCGGAATCAACCAGATAGGCGTTTTCGCCCCGCTGGCACATCCCGTGCCTTCTTCCGGGTGTCCGCCGGCGCACCGGCGGGAGGCGGGCCCCAAGAGAGGAGGTAGCGACGGGGCGATGCCGGTGCGGCGGGTGGCAGACGGTCGGAGAAACGGAAGAGAAGACAGCGCAAGAACCAGAAACGGCGGGCGCGGCCCGCGAGAGGAGAAGACGATGAAAGGCTTCAAGACGATGGCGATGGTGGCGGCGACGGTGGCGGCGATGGGGCTTCTGTTCGGGAGCCTTCCGGTGCAGGCGAGGGGCGCCCGGCCCGGCCAGCCCGCGGTCCAGGGCGACAACGTGGCGAAGAGCCCCCTCCAGAAGCCCCCGCGCGCTCCCCGGGGCGCCAAGAAGGCCCCCGAGGGGAAGATCAGCCTGAACAGCGCGACCCTGCCGCAGCTCTGCCAGCTGCCGCGGATCGGCACCAAGGTGGCCCAGCGGATTCTCGACTACCGCGAGGCCCACAAGGGGTTCAAGACCGTCGAGGAACTGCGCCACGTGAAGGGCGTGGGCCCCAAGATCCTCGAGAATCTCAGACCCTACCTCACCCTCTAATTCCACCTCACCCCGGGCGGCGGGCCACGGCCCGCCGCCTCCGCCCTCCCACCGGGGAGGACGGCTCTAAGTGCGCCCGCCGCGGAAGGAGCAGAGCATGCGCCGGTTCAGAGAAGAGGATGTCCCGCGCGACGAAGAGCGCCGGGAGGACGACGGAAGGCAGGGGGGCTACAGCCTCCTCGAGATGATGGCGACGATCGTGGTCCTGGGCGTGATGGCGTGCGCGGGGATCGGCGCCTTCCAGCGGATCCGCGAACAGAGCGCCTCGGAGAGTCTCCTGAGGACCCTGGAGGGGCTCCTGGGCGAGGCGCGCCTCCGGGCGGTGGCCGGTGCGACCCACGTGGCGGTGCGCTTTGGCGAGCGGGACGGCGCTGTCTACGCCCGGCTCTACCGGGATGGCGACGGCGACGGTGTCCGGGCGGACGACGTGAGGCGTGGAACCGACCGCCCCCTCGGACCGGAGGTGTTGTTGAGGCAGGACCAATCCCGGGTCGCGGTTCCTGAGGACGCCGCGACCGACCCGCTGGGCAACCCCACGAACCCACGTGACCCCGTGCGGTTCGGGCGGGGCGACACGCTCTCCTTCAGCCCGACGGCCACGGCGACGCCGGGGACCCTCTACCTGGCCGAGGGGGACGGCCGCAGCGGCTGGGCCGTGCGGGTGGCCGGGCTCGACGGCCGGGTGCGCCTCTGGCGCTGGAAACGCGGGAGGTGGACCGAGGTCCAGGCGCTGTGAGGGGTTCAGTTACTTTTTAGAGAGCTCGAGGAGGACCTGCTTGGCGCAGGCCTTGAGGGTGTCGAAGACGCCGATGCCCTTGGGGGCCACCGCCTCGTAGTAGGGCTCGTCCTTGTACCGCAGGGTCTTGAGCATCTCCTCCAGCGGAACGGCGGTGGGCAGGTCGCGCTTGTTGAGCTGGAGGACGTAGGGGATCGTCTTCAGGTCGAAGCCGTGGTCCTGGAGGTTGGAGACCAGGTTTTGGAGGGACTCCGCGTTGGCGTCCATCCGCGCCTCCTGGGAGTCCGCCACGTAGACCACGCCGTCCACGCCCTTCAGGATGAGCTTGCGGCTCGCGTCGTAGAAGACCTGCCCCGGGACGGTGTAAAGGTGGAAGCGGGTCTTGAACCCGCGCACGGTCCCCAGGTCCAGCGGCAGGAAGTCGAAGAAGAGGGTGCGGTCCGTCTCCGTGGCCAGGGAGATGAGCTTTCCCTTGGCCGTCGGGTTGGTCTTCTCGTAGATGTACTGGAGGTTGGTGGTCTTTCCGCAGAGGCCCGGCCCGTAGTAGACGATCTTGCAGTTGATCTCGCGGGAGGAGTAGTTGATGAACGACATGCTTGCTAGTCCTTGAAGAGCGCGTCGATATCTTCGTCCGTGATCTCGGCGAAGGGGGACTCGAAGGTGGACTTGCCCGAGGCCCGTTCCCGTTCGGTCTTTTCGAGAATCTGCTGGAACACCTTGCCGAGGTCGTCGGAGCCGCGCTTCACCCGCAGGCGCACCAGCCCCAGGGAGGAGCGCTCGTCGAAGATCACGACCAGAATGACCTTGCCGCCCACGATGGAGATGTGGATGTTGTCCTTCTCGCCCTCGTGGAAGAGGACCGAGAACTCGCGCTCGCCGATGAGCTTGGCGAGCCCGTCGGTGGCCGCGACGTTGCCCGCCGTGAGGGAGGCGAGGGAGGTGGTGTCCAGGCTCTCGATGTCGCCGGTGGCGGCGATCTGCTGGCCGTTCTTGTCCACCAGGAACACCACGTTCGCGTTCGCGTCGACCCGGAGCTTCGAGATGATCTCCTTGATCTTCTGGAACTCTTCCTCATACATGATGAGGTCGGACGCGCCCATGGTTACCCTCCAGTTTGGCTAGGTATAGCACGGTTTTCCGGGGGTTGCAACACGTGCCCCCTCTCTAGTCCCTGAAGGGAAAGGGGAAACGGCTCTTCCTCGGGCGCAGGACCGAACATCCGTCGGGGCATCACCGATAGTCCCGCCGCCCCGTCAGGGCGCGGGAGAGGGTCTGGGAGTCGGCGTACTGGAGGTCGCTCCCCACCGGGATTCCGAAGCCGATGCGCGTCACCTTGCCGGCGCGCGCGCCCACGAACGAGGCGAGGTACGAGGCGGTGGCCTCGCCCTCCGCCGTGGGCGGGGTGGCGAGGATGACCTCCCGGACGCCGCCGCGCTCCAGCCGGGCGGAGAGCGCCTCAAGCCCCAGGTGGTCTGGCCTCACCCCCTTCATGGGCGAGAGAAGGCCGTTCAGGACGTGGTAGAGCCCCCGGTATTCGCCCGTGGCCTCGAGGAGGAAGAGATCCGACGCGCTCTCCACGACGCAGAGCACGCCCGGGTCCCGGCGGGGATCGTCGCAGAGGGGACAGGACCCGCCGGCCTCCCGGAAGGCGCGGCAGTCGGGGCATCGGTCCACGGAGGCCGGCACCGCGGCCAGGGCGCCGGCCAGGGTGCCGAAGGCCTCCGGGCCGCGGGAGAGCAGGCTGAAGAGGATCCGCAGGGCGGACTTGCGCCCCACGCCCGGGAGCTTCTCGAGCTCCTCGAGGCAGCGGGCCAGCGGCGCAGGGAAGGAGGCGCTTTTCGGCTCGCTCACGACAGACACCCCGCTCTCAGAACCCCGGCAATCCCATCCCGCCGCCGAGCCCGCCCAGCTTCTGCTGGAGCGTCTCGTCCACCTTGCGGGAGGCGCCGTTCACGGCGGCCACCACCAGGTCCTCGAGCATCTCCTTCTCGGCCGGGGCGAGCAGGCTCGGGTCCACGGTGATCCGGGTGAGGAGCTTCTGCCCGCTCATGCGGGCGGTGATCATCCCGCCGCCGGCGGACTCCTCCACCTCCAGCGCCTCCATCTCGCGCTGGACCTGCTCCTGCATCTTCTGGGCCTGCTTGAGCAGCTTATTCAGGTTCGTCATGGGACTCCTCGTCGGTCGCCGCCTCCGCGGCGAGGGGGGTCACTTTGAGCACCTGGCCGCCGAAGACCCGCAGCACGGCCTTCACCGCCTCGTCGCGATCGGGCGGGAGCGGCGCGTGCGGGGCCCGCGCCGCCGGGGGCTTGGCCGGCTCCGCGTCCCGGCGCTCCACGGCCACGGGGCCGGGGAACCCCGCGGCGCGCGCAAGCTCCTCGATCTCGGAGCGGCGGGCGGGGTCGGTGAGAAAAGCGATGCCCGCCGAGGAGCCGTCGGTGCAGGCCACGTGGAGGACGCCCTCCGGGTCCAGGGAGATGGCGGCCGCCTCCAGGACCGCCCGGGCCAGGAAGAACCGTTCGCAGGCGGCTTCGCGGAACGCCTTCGCGCGTCCGTCGGCCGCCTCGTAGGAGACTGCCTCGGTCTCGTCCATCC
>JAKAIJ010000204.1 GCA_021814355.1 Acidobacteriota bacterium | reverse complement strand
TGCTCATCCGGGAGGGCGTGGATCTGCTGCGGGGGCTCCGCTGAACGCCCGGTGCCGTTAAAGGAACGCCGGCAACCGGTCGCCGCGAGAAAGCACCCCGAGATGAGGCTCTGGAGAAAGTTCGAGTTGCGGCTGCGGGAGAGGGCGCCGTAGAGGGTCCAGCGCTTCTGGGAGTAGGTGACCCCCGCGCCGTACTCGTAGGTCTTGTCGTACTGGAGCCCGTAGCTGGTGTCCACGAAGTCGTTCCTGGTGTCGTTCGCGTAGAGGTCCATGTCGAGCCCGCTCGTGGGATAGAAGGAGAGGTCGAGGGACCAGCGGCGGGTGTCGCGGTTCGCCACGTCGAAATTGCGGAGGGCCTGGTATTCGTGGTGGCTCTCGTAGGCGCCGTCGAAGCGGTGCTCCTGCCAGACGTACGCGGCGCGCATCTCGAACCAGTCCACGGGGTTCATCGCGAGTTTGATCCAGCGGAAGTTCTCGCGCGTCTGGGCAACGCGGCGAAGGTCGCGCTCCCACTCCTCGCGCTCGATTCCGAGGGCGACGCGGTAGCCCTTCGCGATGCGCCACGTCAGGTCGAAGCTCTTCCGGTCCCGCCGGTAGGCCGAGGGGTGGCTCTCGATGGGGTTCCCTCCCCAGTTCGTCGCCCAGAACGAGTCGCCGTAGGTGGCGGTCCCCGGCATCACCAGCTCGGGGGTGTGGTTGTTGTAGTCGTAGCTCTCGTAGCGCGCGTGGAGGGTGAGAGGCTGAATGGGCGTGGAGGTGATCTCGAAGTCCTGGCTCCGCGTGGTCACCTCGGCGCGGGCGCTCGGGGCCGGAAGGAGCGCCGGGTCGGTGGCGTAGAGGCCCGTGGCGCCGTTGCGCAGGGAGGGGTTCACGGAGAAGGGCAGGAAGGGCTGGTTCTGGGTCATCTTGCCCCAGACGGTGCCGCCCATGATCCGGGTGTTGAAGGGAAGGTTGACGTGGAACTGCGCCGTGAAGGCGTTGGCGTCGTTGTCGGGGTAGAAATCGAGAAAGCCCCGGGAGGAGCCGCTAATGACGCCCGAAGCGCTGGGGTCGCTCGCGAGGCGCCACGGGTTGTCCCAGTAGATCGCGTGGACGTCGTTGCGGAACCGGGAGTCGTCGTAGGCCAGAGAGACGCCGAACCACTTCTGATCGTAGGCCACGGAAGCCCGGAGGTCCCGGGTGTTGAACTGGATGGGGGCGGGAAGCTCCACGTTGAAGTTGCGGTTGTGGTCGCCCGCGGCCGTGTTGTAGCGGTCGTAGAAGCCGTTGATCAGCGGAAACTCGCCGTCGCGGTCCTCGTTGCGCAGACCGAGTTGGAAGGTCCACCCCCTCAGCGCCGTGCAGGTGGCCGAAAGGGTGCCTAGATGGCGAACCGTCTGAAGCCCCTGCCAGGGCGTCGCGCCGTAGAGGGACTGGAAGAGGGCCGCCGCGGCCGGAACGTTGTCCAGGCTCCGGTTGGGCAGGATGTAGCCCTGCGCGGTGGCCTGGACGGGGTCCGCGATGAAGAAGCGGCCGTCGCCCGTCGTGCCGAAGAGGCTCTGAGCGTTGGAGGTGTAGCGGCGGATGATCTGGTTCCACCCCGCGTCCACCTTCCAGAGACCATACTTCCCGAAGGCCAGGGCCGCGTCCTGGTCGTTGAGGCCGAGGTTGCGTCCGGCGATGTCGAGGTAGAGCGACCGGTCCAGCTGAAAGCCGAGGTCGGTGAACACGAAGGTCTCGGGAAGAGAACGGTATTGCTCGAACCGCGACGAAGCGGCGTTGAGGTTCCGGAATTGAACACCCGCCTCCGCGGAGCCCGTCTGGGCCGCGGCGGGCAAGACGACGGCCGCCGCGAGGGCCAGCCCCAAAAGGGTTCTCGTCACTCTCCACATGGCTTCCCCTCCTTACCTGAGAAACTTGTAGCCAGACGGATGGTTCGACCCGTGGATGTTCGTGTGGCAGTTCGTGCACATCCGGTATGAGTTCCACGTGTCGTTCGGCTGCCCCGCGATCGTCTGGTGCTTGCCCTCCAGGTGGCAGGACTGGCACAGCCGGCTTTCGCGGCGCACGAGAAGTTGCTCCTGGCTGCTCCCGTGCGGATTGTGGCAGTTCATGCAGTTCTCGGTCACGGGCGAGTGGGAGAAGAGGAAGGGGCCGCGCTTTTCGGCGTGGCACGTGAAGCAGAGGTCGTTGGCGCTGGCCGCCTTGAGCATGTGGCGGGTGGGCGCGCCGTGCGGGTCGTGGCAGCTCACGCAGGCCATCTTGCCCTCCCGCAGCGGGTGGCGGGAGCGCTCGAAGAGGCTCTTCTCCATGTTCTTGTGGCAGGAGAGGCAGAGCGCCGTCGTGGAGCCATCCCGCAGGAACCCCTCTTTCACCTTCTTGGGCGAGTGAATCCCGTGGCACGAGGCGCACGAGAGGCCTTCCGCCGCGTGGGTGCTCGCCGCGAAGAAGCGGCGCCCTTCGCGCTCGTCGTGGCAGCTCATGCAGTGAGCGACCACCTTGGCCGCGTCGCCCTTGGCCGGGTTGAAGATCGTGCCCTTGCCGCCGCCCGCGTCCACGTGGGCTTGGCCCGGTCCGTGACAGGATTCGCAGTCCGGCGCGCCGCCCGCCAGTTTGCCGTGGATCGTAGCGGCGAGGCTCTTGCCCTGTTCTTCGTGGCACGTCAGGCAGGCTTCGTTCCTCGCGGGCTCAGCGGCTAGGGCCCACGTCCAGCCAGCCAGCAGCATCACCGCGCAGGAGGCCGCCCCCCTCTGAAACGCCTTTCGGAATTCCATCCTGATCCCTCCTTCCCGAAATCTGAAGCCGGCACCCGGATGGGGTCGGCAATTATATCTATAGACGATATCGGTTACAGATACAATGAAAGGACAAGCAAGGCTGGGCAGGGTGGGTGAATTCACCCATTGCTCGACTTCAATCGCAGGGAAGTTTAGTATTTAGAAGAACATCCGCCAATTCGCGGATGAGGGGTTTCATGTGGAGGAGAAACTCGCAGCCCCTCGGGGTAGCCTTGTAATAGCGACGGTTTTTCCCCCCCACGACCCGGTTTCTGGATTTCAGGAGCTCTCCCGCCTCCAGCTCATGCAGGACGGGGTAGAGCGTGCCGGGGCTAACGGAGTAGCCGTACCGCGCGAGTCTGTCCCGAATCTGGAGGCCGTAGACCTCCCCCTCCTGCACGGCCAGGCTGAGGGCGTGGATTCGGATGAAACTCCGGTGCATTTGGAGGATCGCGGACGCCATCCCGCTCATGGCGGGGACCTTACCACTCCGGCCGCGGAACGCGCAAGGCGGGGGCGCCGCCAGTCCCGGCCCATCTCCGTCGCCGGGCTTCGGTGGCTCGCGTCCTCAACGTACCCTCCGGGTACGCCTCCGGTGCGGCCGCCTCGCCCTTCTCGGATCTGGACCGGTCCGGGCGGCAGCCTCTTCACGGAGCCTGATCCTGGAGGCCGCGGAACGCGCAAGGCGGGGGCGCCGCCAGTCCCGGCCTATCTCCGTCGCCGGGCTTCGGTGGCTCGCGTCCTCGCGACAGCCTCGTTTTCCCGGGCCCGATCCCGGAGGCGGAGACCGCGGAGCGCGCAAGGTGCCCGGTGTACACTGGGGCCGGCCGGAAACCCGGAGGAGACCTCTCTTGACGAAGGAGAGCATGCATTCGGCGCGCGCCATGGTGAGGGCCGCGGTCCCCGAGCTTGACGACGCCGCCGCGGAGCAGGTGCTTCGCGAGTGGGAGGCCCTGCTGGTGCGGCGCGTGGGAACCATCGTGGGCCGCTCCATCCTCGGCCGGGTACTGGCCCAGCGGGCGGGAGGCGGCCGGACGCCGGCCCCGGCCGACCTCCCTGCGGTCCTCGATGGGCTCGTCGGGTCCGCCTCGGTGTTCTTCAGCAAGAGGGAGAGCGCTGGTTTCGCCGTCGCGCTGGCCGAATCGGCCGCGGCGGTTGCCCGGGGGAGGGCGCCATGAACGGCCTTGCGTGGGTTTACGTCCTGTACGCCGCCAGCTTCACCGGCATGGGGATCACCGTCCTTTTCGCGGTGGCGCGGACCCCGGGCTTCAAGCTGGGCAGGAACTTTCTCCTGCTCGGCGCTTTCGGTCTCCTGCACGGCGCTAAGGAGTGGGTGGACCTGGCCATCGTCCTGCGCGGTTCCGCGGAGGGGCCCCTGGGGGTTCTCTCCGCCGCCCTCCTCTGGGTCTCCTTCGTGTTTCTGCTGGAGTTCGCCCTCCTGACCGCCACCCTCTGGGACACGGCGTGGTACTTTGCGGTCCAGCCACCCGTCGCCGCGGGTCTCCTCGCGGTGCTCCTGGCCGCGACGGGGGAGATGACCGCCGAGGAGGCCGAACGGCTGGGACGGCTGTTCCTCGCCTTGCCCGCCACGGCGGCCAGCGCTGGCGCCTTTCTCGTCCTCGCCGCCAAGGTGGAGCCCCTCGAGAACCCCAGGCTTCTGCTCGGCGCCCGTTCCGCCGCGGTGGCGTTCCTCGCCTACAACGCCGTGGTGGCCGCCCGGCAGCCGATCTTCGGCCTGCCCGTCCCGCTGTTCCGCGCCGTCTGCGCCGCCCTCCTCGCCGTCGCCACCGTCGCGCTCCTGCGCGGATTCTGGACCCAGGAGCGCTGAAACCGCCGACGGGGACCGTGTTACCTGCGTGCCCTCACCTCCACGCGCCTTGACACCCGCCGGGCCCAGTAAACATACTGGTCGAGCGGATCCCGCCGCTCCGAGGAGCCCGATGCGCCGATTCTCCAGAATGGCTACCGCCCTCTCATCCCTCTTCGCCGTCGCCACAGCCCTCTCCGTAACGGCGCAGCCGGTCTACCGGATCACGCTGGACGAGCCGATCCACCCGGTGAGCCAGGAGTACGTGGTCCAGGGGATCGAAGAGGCCAACCGGACGGGGGCGCCGCTC
>JAKAIJ010000203.1 GCA_021814355.1 Acidobacteriota bacterium | reverse complement strand
TTGATGCCCGCCTTGCAGCGGTAGGTGTAGGCCTTCTTGGCCTTGTTGTCCCAGCAGGAGATGGCCACCACCTTTCCGCCGTACTGGGTGAAGAGGTCCACGGCGTACTGGGCGACGTTGCCGGACCCCTGCACCGCCGCGGTGGACTTCTTGATGTCGAGCCCCAGCTCCTTCATCGCCTCGCGCACCGTGTAGATGACGCCGTAGCCGGTGGCCTCGGTGCGTCCCAGGGAGCCGCCCATGCCGACGGGCTTGCCGGTGATGAACCCGGGGAGACGCTCGCCCCGGATCTGCTCGAGCTCGTCCATCATCCAGAGCATGTGCTGGCCGTGGGTCATGACGTCGGGGGCGGGCACGTCCTGCAGCGGACCCACGTTGCGGGCCACCTGGCGGACCCAGCCGCGGCAGATCCGTTCCTGCTCCCGGTCGGAGAGGTTGTGGGGGTCGCAGATGACGCCGCCCTTGCCGCCGCCCAGCGGGATGTCCACCACCGCGGTCTTCCAGGTCATCCAGGTCGCCAGGGCGCGGACCGTGTCCACGGTCTCGTGGGGGTGGAAGCGGATGCCCCCCTTGGCCGGCCCGCGCGCGTCGCTGTGCTGCACGCGGAAGCCGCGGAACACCTTGCAGGAGCCGTCGTCCATCCGGATCGGGATCATGAAGTGGTACTCCCGCAGGGGGTTGCGCAGAAGGTCGCGGGTGCCTTGATCGAGGCCGAGCTTCTCCGCCACGGCGTCGAACTGCGCCTGCGCCATCTCGAAGGGGTTGAAGGCCTTCTTCTCCATCGCCGCTCTCCTGTGTGGGTCCGGCGCGCACGCTTCGGGGCCATACCTGCCGCGGGCAGGGACTCCCCGGCAGCGCCGCGCGTCCGTCCGCTTGTCCTTCCGAGTTTTAGTCCGGTTCGCTCCCGAAAGGGCCGGGGATTTCAGCGTCCTCCCCAGAACCGGTCAAAGCCCCGGGCCGAGAGCGCTCTACGGGGACCCCCCCCATAGAGGCCGAAGGTAGCAGACGCTTTTCCAAAGTGTCAAGCGGGCGGGAGGCCGGACGCCGCGGTGGGTGATCCGCCCCGGTCTCCTCCCAACAGGCTGCTGAAAAACTCCCGTAGGCCCATGCGAGTTTCTCAGCCGCCTGCCTGGTGCGGGAGGGCGGCCGCTGGTATACTGGCGCAATCCAGGAGGCAGACCATGCGCACCCGCCAGGCGTTTCCGCTGCTCGCCCTCTCGCTGGTCCTCTTGCTCACGGCCTTCGCCCAGGAGGGCCCCTTCCGGCCCTACCGGCAGACGCTGCCCGACGGAACGGTGAGCTGGTACGAAGGGTGGATTCAGACCCGCGCGGTCGTACCGCTGGCCACGGGAGTTCCGAAGGCCCAGGCCCAGACCGACGCCCGCCGCGTGGCCCTTATGAAAGCCCAGGCCGCGGCCCTCCGGATCGCGATGAAGGTCCCGATGGATGCGGAGAGGCGGCTGGAGGAGTTCGAGGCCCTGAAGGTCCGGGTCCAGGGGGTCGGGCGGGGCGGCAAGGTCCTGGAGGAGCGGCTCGAGGGCACCCGCTACCTCCTCTCGCTCGAGGTCCCCATCTCGGGGGTGAACGGCATCGCCGCCGAGGCCTACCCCGTGGTCGTCCCGGAGCTGGCCGCCCCACCGAAGCCTCCCCAGGCGGGCGCCGCCGCGCCCCCCGCCGGCCCCAAGCCCCCCCCGCTCGCTTCGTCCCCTCCCCCGCCGGGGCCGAAGTCGCTCAGCACCTTCGCCTCGGTGCGGGTGGAGGCCGACGAGGTGGGGGCGAAGCCCGCTCTCTACCCCAAGATCCTCGACCCCCAGGGCCAGCCCGTCTACAGCGCCGCCACCGTGAGGCCCGAGGTCGCGCGCCGGCAGACCATCGCGCGCTACGTCGGCCGCCCCGCGGAGGGGCCCTCGCGCACCCTCGTTCCGGGCGATTGGGCCCCCTCCGGCCTCCCGCTGGCCCTGGTGGACCCCCGGCGCTTCCTGCTGGCGCAGCAGGTTCCGCCGGTGCCCCCCGCCCCCATGCCCGAGGCGCAGGCGCCCATCCCCTATCCTTTCGCCGAGGAGGTCCTGGTGGTGAAGGCCGTGGGCGCCCGCGGGAAGCTCAAGGCCGACCTGGTGGTGACCGAGCAGGACGCCCAGCGCCTGCGCCAGAACAGGGCGCTCCTGGAGGAGGCCCAGGTGACCGTCGTCGTCCGCACCGACGTGGGGGGCGTGGAGAGCCGCCGTCCCTTCGCCCCCAGAAACGAGTCCCTTGAGCTCGGCAGGCGCTGAGCCCCCATGGCGATTTCGAGCAAGTCCACTCTCAGGCTCCTTCCGGCGTTGGCCTTGGCCTTCGGGCCCGGGCTCGCCGTGCTTCTTTTGGCCTGGGCGGGACTCCTCGAGCGTGGCGAGAGGCCCGTCTACGATTGGCTCCTCAGCACGCGCCGCGCGCCTCCTTCGGGACGCGTCTTCATCGTTGTCATAGACGACGACACTTTCGGAGCGCTGGGAAACAGGAACCCCGACCGCGGAGAGATCGCAACGGTTCTGTCGTCCCTCTGGGAGCGCAAGCCCGCGTTGATCGGAATTGACCTCCTCTTCTCCTCGCCGAAGGACGAGGCCCTCGACGCGCGGTTCGAAGAGGTCCTCGCCAGGACGCGGTGCGTCCTGGCGTGCAATCAAAACAAGGATCGCCAGCCCATCGTGCGCTTTCGCAAACGCGCGGCGGGAGTGGGCTTTATTGATTTCGTCACCGACCGAGACGGGATTCTGCGCTCCCTGCTGCCCCCCTACGCCGACTTGCGGGAAGACCCGATTGTCCTCAAGCGCCTTCCCTTCGCCCTCGAGTGCGCCCGCCGCGTGTGGTTCGGGGACGAGGCGCCTGAGGTCAGCGTGACCGCTCGGGGATACCGCTTCGGAAACCACCTATACCGCCTGAGCCGCGGCGTCCACTGGATTCCTTTCTGCGGGGGCGACGGCACAATTGACCACGCCTCCTTCTTGTCGGTCCTGCGCGATCCCGGTGGCCTTCCGGACCTGAAGGATCGCGTGGTTCTCCTGGGGAACGCCGTCGCTTCGGAGCACGACCTCTTTTCGGTGCCCCTGTCCAAGGAAGCGGGCCGCGTCGCGGGCTTCGCGGCCGTTGCGACGCGCTCCATGGCGGGCGTGGAGATTCACGCCCAGAGCCTCGACGCCCTCTTGTCGGGGCGCACGGTCGCACCCCTCCCGGAGCGGGGCGTTGCGCTCCTTCTGACCCTTTTGGGACTTGCCGCGGCCGGGCTCGCCCTTCTTCCCCTGAAACCCTTGCCTTCGCTCGCGACGTGGGCCGCGGGCGCTCTGCTGATTCTGGGTTTCGCGCTGGGAGGCGTGCGCCAGGGCGCCGCCCTGCCGCTCTTCTCGATGGGGATGGTGTGGGGGGCCTACGGCGCGTCGTCCTTCGGGTACCACCGGTATCGAGACTTCTCGGCTAGGAGGGCCGTGGAACAACTCTTCGGCCGGTACGTCTCACCCAACATCGCCAAGCAGCTCCTTTCCAACCCGGGGTTGGTGCACCCCGGCGGGCGCAAGAAGGAGCTCACCATCCTCTTCTCGGACGTACGGGGGTTCACCAGCCTCTCCGAGCGCATCCCCCCCGAGCAGGTGACCGAGATCCTCAACCTCTACTTTACCGAGATGATGACCATCCTCTTCGCCCACGACGGCACCTACGACAAGTTCATCGGGGACGCCCTGCTGGCCTTCTTCGGCGACCCCGTGGACCAGCCCGACCAGGCCGAGCGCGCGCTCGCCTGCGCCGTGGCCATGCAGGCGCGGGCCGCCACCCTGCGCGGGGAGTTCGAGGCCGCCGGGCGCCCGCCCATCCGCATCGGCGTCGCCATCCACACGGGCCCGGTCATCGTGGGCAACCACGGCTCCAAGGAAAACTGGTCCTACACGGTGATCGGCGACACGGTCAACCTGGCGTCGCGCCTCCAGGGGCTGGCGCAGAAGGACGAGGTGATCCTCAGCGCGGAGACGGCGTCCCGCATCCCCGGGCTCCGGGAGCGGTACCTCGTGGAGGAGCTCGAACCGGTCAAGGTGAAAGGAAAGAGCGAGCCCATCCCGATCCTCAAGGTGACGGGGTTCAGAACCAGAACGGAGGTCCGGAAATGAGACGACTGTGCGTGGTTTGGGCGGCGCTGCTGGCCGCCGCCTTCGCGGTGGCGCCTTCGGCCCAGCAGACGGTCACGGTGACGGGAAGCGCGGCGATCCTGAACGGCGACGCGGCGCAGGCCCGCGACCGGGCCCAGGAGTCGGCGCTCCGCGCGGCGGTGGAGCAGGTGATGGGGACGATGGTGGACTCCGAGAGCCTCGTGAAGAACAACGAGCTCCTCTCGGACAAGATCTACACCCAGACCACCGGCTACATCGCGAGCTACAAGGTGGTCTCCGAGAAGGCCGACCGCGACTCCAACATCTACACCGTCACGGTGGAGGCGGTGGTCAAGGAGGGCGACCTCGCCCATGACCTCGACTCCCTCGGCGTCCTCATGCGGCGCATGAAGATGCCCCGCGTGGCGGTGGCGGTGAAGGAGGAGGGCCAGGAGGCCGCGGCCACCCTCCTGAGGATGCTGAAGGAGAAGGGCTTCAACGTGGTGGACTCGGGCAGCCTCGAGCAGGACTTCTACGGGATGCAGGAGACGGCCCAGTCCGACCTGCTGCGCAAGTACGGCGCCGAGGTGGTGATCCTGGGCAGCCTCAAGGGCGGCGAGGGCGGAAGCGTGGGCAAGTCGAACCTCCGCTCCTACCAGGCGAGCCTCGCCCTCAAGGCCCTGCGCACCGACACGAAGCACCTCCTCGGCACCGCGAGCGGCAGCGGCAAGGCGGTCCACGTGGGCGAGGAGGGCATGGCCCAGGCCACC
>JAKAIJ010000012.1 GCA_021814355.1 Acidobacteriota bacterium | reverse complement strand
TTTCTACGCTTCGCTTCGCAAGTGATTCCGGCTTCGGCCGCCCCGTCCGCTCTCGTCCGAAGCGCGCGACGACGGGGCCCTCGTCGTCGCCGGCCTCTCCTCCGCCGGCGGCCACCACCTTCACGAAGACCGCCGCGAGAGAGCCCCCCTGCGCCAGACCCACCAGAAAGACCTCGTCGCCCTCCTCCACGGCGGCGTCGCCGGACTCTTCCTCCGGGGAGCCCGAGTCCGGCCCCCAGGCGGTCTCCGCCTCGGCCACCCGGATGCGCCACCGGCCGTCGAGCGTGAGCTGGGTGAGAAGCCCCCCCTTTCCCTCCCGCCGGGCCGTCACGGTGCCGTGGAGAAAGAACGCGGGGCCGCGCAGGAGGGCCAGGGCCCGCGGCCCGTCGCCCCCCTCCTCGAGAAAGAGGGTCGCCACGGTCCCGGCCAGAAAGTCGCGGGGGCCGAGCGCAACCACCCGCCCCTTGCCGTCCAGCCCCCGCAGGAGCGTCCCCTCATCCAGGAGGGCCGCCACCCCCTGCACCACGGCGGCCTTGGGAGAGATGGAGTCGAGGCGCCCCGTGACCACGCCCTGGGCGAAGTCTTGCGCCCGTGCCGGAAGGGCCGCCAGGAGGGGCGCGCAGAGCCAGAGCAGAACGAGGGGCCGTCGCACGGCGGAGACCTCCCCGGGTAGTTTATCCCGCTTTCGCGCAGGGGGCCTCATCCGCGCACCCCACCAGGGGTCTCGATGAAAAGAGGCCCTAGAACATCTCCTCGAGGTATTTCGCCAGCCGGGCGCGCTGTTCTTTGGCCTCCTCCGCGAAGCCCACGACGTAGTGGAACCCGCGGTGGGGATGGGGGGTACCCTCGCGGCGTAGGACGGTGCCCGGGATGACGACGTCCTTGAGCTCCGGAATGCCGTGGAAGGTCCAGAGGAGGCGCCGGCCTTCGGGGATGTGCTGGGGGCTCTCCACCAGCATGCCGCCCGCGTTAATCTGAAGGGTCACCACCGTGCCGCAGGTGATCTCGGGGGTCTTCTCGGCCCCCACGTGGAAGCGGACCAGGTGCCGCTGGCCCGCGCGGGGGGTCAAATCGAGGGCCGCCACCACGCTCCGGTTGATCTCGTCCACGTGACAGGGGATGGGCAGGACCTCGCAGACGGGGGGTCTCATGTCGGCTTGGTCCACCCGGTTGGTCACCAGGATCGCCTTGAAATGCTGTTGGCTCAGGCTCCCCGTAAGCTCCTTCACGAAGGGGAGGAAGCCGTCGGCCCCCGGCCAGTCCTCCACCACCAGGAGATCCCGTCGCAGGTTCACCAGGAGCCGGTACCCCTCTTGAAAGTCGTGGGCACAGTGGACGTCCAGGCTGGTGCGGCCCAGAACCGTGTTCCGCCACCAACTGTCCATCCCGGAGGGGGAGATCAGCACCACGATGGGCTTCATGAGAGACGGTCCTCCTTCCGAAACCCTCCCATGGCAAGGTAGGTCCGCCGCCAGGAGATGTCAAACCCAGCCGCGGCGGGCGCTGGAACCGGCACACGCCCCGAAAACGAGAGGTGGGCGGCCCTTTCGGGCCGCCCTGAGGGGATTGAGGAGGGGGGATCCTCACCTCCCACAACGCCCTATCCCATAGGCTTATTTCCAAGACCCTCCGAATTCCCTTCTCCCGCCCGCGAAATGACCGTCATGTCCTTATTAATCATTATGTTATGGCCTCTCGGCGATCCCAAAAGGCCCTCAAAAGCCGCCCTCTTGGGCCCCAAAAGAGCCCAATAGAGGACCCCCGTGAAGAGATTCCCATGCGTCGAAAGGGGCCAACGTGAGCGCACTGTAAGCGCAATTTCGAGGGGGCGTGTTTGGGAAAATCTAACAGAATTCAACGGAATTGGCAGAAACGGGCGAGGACTTGGAGGTCTTCGCCGTGGTTTCCAACTCTCCACCAGAACAGGGATGGAGGGGCCGCCTTCTCTAAATCTTGTCACGAGCATCTAAGAAGATGAATTAACAAACACTATAACTAATTATAATACAATAGTTATGTTGTTCGCATGACCTATCACTTGCATGATATCGTGCGAAGCACTACATTCTCCACACCTCACCCAGGGAGGCCCAAATGGCCGTGGACGAAGAGAGCAGGCGCGACATCCCCGAGGTACTCGCGAGTCTTCGATCGCGCCTAGAGATCAGCCAGGAGAAACTTGCAGCCGAACTGGGAGTCTCCTTCCCCACCGTCTACCGGTGGATGAAAGGCAAGAGCCAGCCAGACACCCTGGCGCTCCAGTCCATCGAGCGCTTCCTCAAGGGGCTCGGGCCCGACTACGCAGACCTTCGGAAACAGTTCGCGCAGTTGCGGCCCGCGACGACGACCCGCCGTCCCCGTGGCCGCACCGCCAAGAAACTCTCCGGCGGTGAGGGCGGCGGCGTCCTCGACCTCAAGTCCATGGAGAATCTGCTCTGGAAGGCGGCCTGCTCCATCCGGGGCGAGAAGGATGCTCCGAAGTTCAAGGACTACATCCTCCCCCTCCTCTTCATCAAGCGGCTCTCCGATGTCTTCGAGGACGAGATGGCCCGCCTCGTGGAGCAGTTCGGCGATGAAGCGACGGCCCGCCAAGTCCTCGATTCGGACCATTCTCTCGTCCGCTTCTACCTCCCTCCCGAGGCCACCTGGCCCGTCCTGAGCGGAAGGCAACCTTTCGACTGGCCCGAGGGCAAGCGCCCCCGCACCCTCGGGGAACAGGTGACCACTACTATCCGGGCCATCGCCAAGGCCAACCCGTCGCTCCAGGGGGTCATTGACCTGGTGGATTTCAACGAGACCCGCAACGGCGAACGCGAAATCAGCGATGAGGCTCTCTCCAAGGTCATCGAACTCCTCAGCCAGCCGAAGCACCGGCTCGGACTCAAGGACGTGGAGCCCGACTTCCTGGGCCGCGCCTACGAATACCTCCTCCGAAAATTCGCCGAGGGCCAGGGGCAGAGCGCCGGGGAGTTCTTCACCCCGATGGAAGTGGGCTGGTTCCTGGCCTACCTCGTGGCGCCGCGCCAGGGGGAGGAGGTCTACGACCCGTGCACGGGTTCGGGGGGGCTCCTCATCAAATGCCAGCTCGCCCTCAAGGAGCGGGAGAAATCCGTGGCCCGCCCCTTGAAGCTCCACGGCCAGGAGCTGACCGGTTCAAGCTTCGCGATCGCCCGGATGAACATGGTGGTCCACGACATGGAGGGCGAGATCGCCCGGGGCAACACAATGGTCAACCCCAAGTTTCTGGAGGGATCGAGCCTGAAGCGCTTCGACGTGGTGGTCACCAACCCCATGTGGAACCAGAAGAGCTTCGAGCCCACCACCTACGAGAACGATCCCTACGAGCGATTCTCCGCCCGGGGCGGCTTCTCCCCCGCTTCGAGCGCCGACTGGGGTTGGTTGCAGCATGTCCACGCGAGCCTCAAGGAGAGGGGCCGCGCCGCCGTGGTCATCGACACGGGCGCCGCCAGCCGGGGGAGCGGCAACGAGGGGGAAAACAAGGAGAAGGCCATCCGGCGGTGGTTCGTAGAGAACGACCTGGTCGAGGCCGTCATCCTCCTGCCCGACAACCTCTTCTACAACACCACCGCCGCGGGCCTCATCGTGGCCCTCAACAACGCCAAGCGGGAGGACCGGAAGGGGAAGGTCCTCTTCCTCAACGCCAGCGCCGAGTTTCAGAAGGGGCGCCCGAAGAACTTCATCCCCGAGGAGACGGTCACGCGCCTCTCCCGGGCCTTCCACGAGGGGAAGGAGGTCGAGCACCTCCTCAAGGTGGTCACGCTGGAGGAGATCGCCGCCAACGACTTCAACCTCTCCCCGTCGCGCTATGTGACCAGCCTCGCCCCCACCGAGCACCGGGACATCCAGACCCTCCTGGACGAGCTGGCCAGGCACCAGAGGGAGGCGCAGGCGCTGGACACGGAACTGGCGGGCATCTTCACAGGCCTGGGGTATCGGTGGGGAGGTGAAGCTTGACTAAGGATCTAGTGCCCAAGCCGGCTCCCAAGAGGTCGGCGCGAGCGGGCGAATACGACCGTCTGCTCGGCCAGATCATCGAAGAGGTGGACCATGCCCGGCACCTGTCCGCTAGAGTTGTGAATGCTGCCATGACCGCGACCTACTGGCTCATCGGCAGGCACATCGTCGAGTTCGAGCAGGCGGGCTCCCAGCGCGCCGAATACGGGGAGGCCCTTCTCAAGAAGATGGCGGTCGACCTGACGGCGAAGTTCGGCAAGGGATTCAGCCTGACCAATCTCAAGCAATTTAGGCAGTTCTACCTCACCTTCCCACAAGGCGGGATGGGTCAGACGGCGTCTGGCCGATTGCCGGGAGATGCTCATGAAATAGGTCAGACAGCGTCTGACCTTTCCTCCATGCGTCCTATCGGGGCGTCCTTCTCCCTCCCTTGGTCGGCCTACGTGCGGCTCCTCTCGGTGAAGGACGAGGCCGCCCGGCGCTTCTACGAGGCCGAGGCACTCCGCTCGGGCTGGTCCGTGCGCCAGCTCGACCGCCAAATCCAGTCTCTCTTCTACGAGCGCACGGCCCTCTCCAAGAACAAGGCGGCCCTCCTCACCAAGGCCGTCAGGGCCCTGCCGCAGGACGCCGTCCAGCCCGAGGAGGAGATCAAAGACCC
This sequence comes from Acidobacteriota bacterium, assembly GCA_021814355.1. Taxonomy (GTDB): domain Bacteria; phylum Acidobacteriota; class UBA4820; order UBA4820; family DSQY01; genus JAEMPZ01. The sequence continues at coordinate 18,083 of JAKAIJ010000012.1, read as the reverse complement.
CTTCGTGTTGGAGTTCCTTGGCCTGAAGGACGCGTACTCCGAGAGCGACATCGAGGAGGCCCTCATCCAGCACCTTGAGCACTTTCTCCTGGAGCTCGGCGACGACTTCGCCTTCATGGGGCGCCAGCGCCGCCTGCGGGTGGGCGACGAGTGGTACCGCGTGGACCTCCTCTTCTTCCACCGCCGCATCAAGTGCCTCGTGGTCATCGACCTCAAGATCGGCAAGTTCAGCCACGCCGACGCGGGCCAGATGCACCTCTACCTGAACTACGCCCGCGAGCACTGGACGCGCGCGGGCGAGAACCCGCCCGTGGGCCTAATCCTTTGCGCCCAGAAGGACGAGGCCGTGGCCAAGTACGCCCTGGAGGGCCTGCCCAACAAGGTCCTCGCCGCCGAGTACCGCATGGTCCTGCCCGACGAGAAGGCCATCGCCCGCGAGCTGGAAGAGACCCGCATGAAGCTGGAGGCGCACAAACTCCCCGCTGCTGGCGCAGCCGAAGTCGCCCCCGGGCGACCCAACAAGACCGAACAGCGAGCACGCCATGGCGAACGGTGAATTGCCGCAGGGGTGGGGCGTTGCTCCAATCGGCTCACTTTGCACCCGGACGGAGACCCTGAACCCTGCGCGCCAACCTCGGGCCACCTTCGAATACATCGATGTCTCGGCGATCAGCAATGAATCATGGTCCATCATCGGTTCGACGACTTACCTAGGTTCTCAGGCGCCGAGCCGAGCGCGAAAACTGGTTCGGGCGGGTGATGTGATCTTCGCGACCGTCCGGCCGACGCTCAAGCGCGTGGCAGTCGTTCCCGCCGATCGCGATGGGCAGGTCGCTTCAACTGCTTTTTGCGTGCTCCGCGGGGTTTCAGAGAAGCTCGACCATCGATTCCTCTACTACTCGCTGCTCACCGAAGATTTTACGGCACGAATGGAGAACCTTCAGAGAGGCGCTAGCTACCCTGCCGTGAGCGATGGCGACGTCATGGAGCAAGAAATCCCCCTCCCGCCCCTCCCCGAACAGTGCGCTATCGCGGGCGTGCTGTCGAAGCTCCAGGGGGCGGTGGAGGCGCAGGACAAGATCATCTCCACCCTGAAGGAACTCAAGGCCGCCACCCTCGCCAAGCTCTTCCGCGAAGGCCTCCGCGGCGAGCCCCTCAAAGAGACCGGAATCGGCGAGATCCCAGAGAGCTGGGAGGTGGTGACGGTCGGCGATCTCGTTAAGCTCGGCAGCGGCGCAACCCGACCATCAGAGATGGCCCCTTCTCAGACCAAGGAAAAGCCCTTTCCCGTATATGGAGGAAATGGCGTTATGGGATTCAGCAACAAGTTCATGACCACTGAGGACTCTCTAGTCATTGGTCGTGTTGGTGCCTATAGCGGCGTGGTCCACATCGCGCCTTCACAGAGCTGGATCACTGATAACGCACTATACAACAGGGCTTCACTCAATTCGAGGACCAATCTCAAGTTCTTATCAGCAATACTCTCCTACAAGCGCCTAAGTGAGCTTCAGAGACAGGGCGCCCAGCCGCTAGTCACGCAGGGCGTTGTACATGCGGTCAAGATTCCCCTGCCTTCTTTGGAAGAGCAAGAAGACATCGCGAGAATCATTACTGGTCTCAGCGACGGCATTGCGACAGCCAGTGCTGCACTGCAGACCCGTCAGCATCTCTTGTCCTCCATGCTCCACCTTCTCATGTCCGGCGAAGTTCGATTGGAGTCAGCATGAAGACGCTTGATGAGCTCATGCAGCCCGATGTTCGGACCTTGCGCTTTACCCCGCTTAGTCTTTCGCTCCAAGGCACAATGAGGCCGGAGGACTCCTTTGCGTTTATTCAAGGTCGATTGGAGACGACGCACCTGGACCCCAAGGTTCCTGAAGACCTGCGTAAGCAGTTCGACACTATTCGTTCGCTGCACGTCTATGGGTTCTTTGTTTATGAATTCTTCACGATAGCCTTTAGTCAAGCGCTCTTCCTCCTAGAAGAGGCATTGAAGCTATCTTTTGCCGAGCAGAACCCGGGAGAGAATCCCCCAAGGGACTTGAAGCGTCTTTTTATCTGGGCCACTGAGGCGGGAGCAGGACCGCTGGCTCGAATTACTCAGATTGCGAGCCAGGAACAACTCGATGCCCTTCGACAGCTACGCAACGAGTTCGCACACCCATCCAGGCCAACTATCCTTACGCCCATCAACTCAGCCGAGTTAATCAAATGTTGCGTGCTTCTCTTGAACGCCCTGTGGCTTCCAAGCAGCCATGAGGATACACGATGACCACCCTCGGCACGGAGCGTACGACGGTCCAAAATCCTCTGATCCAATACGCCGTAGAGGTGGGCTGGTCCTACCTCTCTCCCGACGAGGCGCTGACGCTCCGGCGGGGCGCCGGCGGGACGCTGCTCTACCCCATCCTGCGGGAGACGCTCATCGCCCTCAACCCGGGCGTGGTGACGGTGGAGAACGCGGACGGGATCGTCGCGACCATCGAGAGCGCGCGCAACTCCATCGAGGGCAACGCCGAGGTGTTGGCCTGGATCCGGGGGGAGCGCTCGGTCTTCGTCCCCGCCGAGAAACGCATGCGCAACGTGGTCGTGGTGGATGGCGACCCGGGCCAGACGGGCCGCAACCTCTTCCATGTGACCGACGAGTGGGAGTACTCCAACGGGCGTTTCACCAACCGTGCCGATGTCATGTTCCTCGTGAACGGCATCCCCGTGGCCCTGGTGGAGACCAAGAGCGCCAGGAAGCGCGAAGGCATTGACGAGGCCGTCACCCAGGTCCGCCGCTACCACCGCGAGACCCCTGAGCTGGTGACCGCGCCCCAGCTCTTCGATGTGACCCACCTGCTGGACTTCTACTACGGCGGCACCTGGAGCCTGGAGCGCAAGAACCTCCTCAACTGGAAAGACGAGGAGCCGGGCAACTTCGAGCGCAAGGTGAAGCGCTTCTTCGCCCGGGAGCGGTTCCTCAAGATGCTCGGAGAGTGGATCGTCTTCTACAAGAAGGACGACGACCTCAAGAAGATCATCCTGCGACAGCACCAGACCCGCGCCGTGGACAAGGTGGTGGAGCGGGCCTTCGACCCGGAGCGGCGCCGGGGCCTCGTCTGGCACACCCAGGGCTCGGGCAAGACCTTCACCATGATCAAAGCCGCCGAGCAGATCCTGCGCCACCGCGCTTTCGGCAAACCCACGGTCCTCATGCTCGTGGACCGCAACGAGCTGGAGAGCCAGCTCTTCCAGAACCTCTCGGCCTACGGCCTGGCCGCCCGGTTTGCCGAGAGCAAGGCGGACCTGCGGGACCTCCTGCGGGAGGACTTCAGGGGCCTGGTCGTCTCGACCATCCACAAGTTCGACGGCGCCGACGCGGACCTGTGCACGCGGGACAACGTCTACGTCTTCGTGGACGAGGCCCACCGATCCACGGGCGGAGACCTGGGCAACTACCTCGTGGCCGCCATCCCCAACGCCACCCTGGTCGGATTCACGGGGACGCCCATCGACCGGACGGCCTACGGCCAGGGCACCTTCAAGGTCTTCGGCAGGGACGACGCGCCCAAGGGCTACCTCGACAAGTACTCCATCGCGGAGTCCATTCTCGACGGCACCACACTGGAGCTGATGTACACGCTGGCGCCCAACGAGATCCGGGTGCCCATGGACCTCCTGGAGAAGGAGTTTCTCGCGCTCGTGGAGGCGGAGGGCGTGAGCGACATCGCGGAGCTGAACAAGATCCTCGAGCGCGCCGTGAACTTGCGCGCCTTCCTCAAGGCCGGGGACCGGGTGGAGAAGGTGGTCCGCTTCGTGGCAAGCCACTTCAAGGAGAACGTGGAGCCCCTGGGCTACAAAGCCTTCCTCGTAGGGGTGGACCGGGAGGCCTGCGCCCTCTACAAGCACGCGCTGGACAAGGTCCTTCCTTCTGGGTACTCGGCGGTGGTCTATACCTCGGCCCACAACGACAACGAGCTGCTGAGCGAGTTCAAACTGGACGACCAAACGGAGACCAAGCTGCGCCGGACCTTCGTCCAAAAGGACACGGCGCCGAAGATCCTTATCGTCACCGAGAAGCTTCTCACCGGCTTCGACGCGCCCATCCTCTACTGCATGTACCTGGACAAGCCCATGAGGGACCACACCCTCCTTCAGGCCATCGCAAGGGTGAACCGGCCCTATGAGGACGAGAAGGGCATCAAGAAGCCGGCGGGGTTCGTGGTGGACTTCGTGGGCATCTTCGACAAGCTGGAGAGGGCGCTGGCCTTCGATTCGGACGAGGTGGCCAGCGTCATCCAGAACATTGACGTGCTCCAGGGCCGCTTCGAAACCCTCATGCGGGAGAAAGCCCCGCCCTATCTCGCGCTGTGTCGGCCGCCCTTCAGCGACAAGTCGGTTGAAAGGGCCATCGAGACCTTTGCCTACAAGGAGGAGCGCGAACGCTTCTACGAGTTTTACCGGGAGCTGGAGAGTCTCTACGAGATTCTCTCCCCCGATCTCTTCCTGCGCCCCCACATCGAGCCCTACGGCCAGCTCTCCATCCTGTACCAAGTGGTGGTGAACGCCTTCAGCCCCAGGACCCTGCTCCTCAAGGACCTCATGAAGAAGACCGAGCGCCTCATCCAGGAGAACGCGGGCGTTTATGGGCTGGACCAGACCCTGCCCCTCGTCCGGATTAATGAGAAGGCCCTGGAGGCCCTGCGGTCGAAGGACAGCTCGGACACGACCAAGATCATCAACTGCGGCCGGAATCTGGTACATGCGGCGGGCGAGGATGGAAAGACGGAGCCCTTCCTCATCCCCATCGGAGAGCGGGCCGAACAGGTCTTAGCCCAGTATGACGAGCGCCAAGTCACGACCCAGGAGACCCTCAGCCAACTGGAAGCCCTCCTTCGGGAATACCTGGAAGCGCGCAAAGAGCGGGAGCGCCTGGGGCTGAATGCGAGGACCTTCACGGTCTACTGGGTTCTCAAACAGGAGGGAATCGCCTCGCCCGACGGCGTCGCGGCAGACGTCGTGGCCATTCTCGGTCGGTATCCCAACCACTGGGACAATCCCGATGAAATGCGGCACCTCAAAGCGGATCTCTACAAGGTGCTCCTACAGGCGGGTGCTAAAGAGAAGATGGTCGCCCTCGCCGAACGCATCCTCAGGCTGGACGGCGCATGACCCGCGCCAAGGGCGCCTTGCGGCAAGGCGCAGCTCCTTCAAACGAGCCGGCATCCCGGCGTAGGAGCGCCGCCCCCGGCGCGAAAAAGCGGTCGGGCATTGAGGCGTCCTCATTGCGTAAGGCGTTCCACCTTGAGGTCCAGGCCTGGGCCCAGAAGATCGGCGTCCAACCCAAGCGTATCCAGATCCAGCGGATGACCAGGAAGTGGGCCTCCTGGTCCTCCTCGGGACGCATCTGCTTCAGCGACGACCTGCTCTCCGAGCCCGAGTCCTTCCGCGAGGTCGTCATCGTCCACGAACTCCTCCACTGCATCGTTCCCAACCACGGCAAGCTCTTCAAAAGCCTCATGAAGGCCTACCTGCCCAACCCAGCGAAAGCTGTACCAGCGACATCCTATACTTGCAGCAAAACTTTAGAAAGCATGAGTAAGCGATGCCGCCCTGAATCGCGCACCCGCTAAGAGGGTAAAACTGTGGCCTCTAGCGGTTTCTCAAACGACATCGTGTACGCAAGGAGGTATACTGAAAATGATGCCGGGGCGTTCGGGCGGAGGGAGTGGACAGCGTTCTCCAATGGGTCCGGACGTCTTTGCCGATCTGTCGTCGCTTTCTGAGGAGGGGACCATGCCCGACGTGACGAACGTTGTATCGCCCACCCTGGTCCGGCCGGACCCAGCGCGCCCAGAGGGCGCCTGGCGGGACGGCAAGGTCGTCGTCCTGCGCGCCGGCGCGGGGCTGCCGAGCCGCTGCGTCAAGTGCAACGCGCCCGCCGACGGGCCCACCAAGTGGAGGCGGCTCTACTGGCACCACCCGGCGATCTACCTCCTTATCCTGATCAGCATCCTCATCTACGCCATCGTCGCCCTCATCGTGCGGAAGCAGGCGGTGGTCAACCCCGGGCTCTGCGCCGCCCACAAGCGGCGGCGGCTGGCGGGGATCCTCGGGGGATGGGCCGGTGTGGTCCTCGGCCTCGGGCTCCTGATCTTCGGGGTCGCCGACGACAGCGGCTGGACGGCGCTCGCGGGGGTCGCCCTCTTCTTCGGGGGCCTCTTCGGGGGGATGGTCCTCGCCTACCTCGTCTCTCCGGCGCGGGTTGACAAGGACGCCGTGCGGCTGAGGGGGTGCGGGAGCGCCTTCCTGGAGAGCCTGCCGGAGTTCAGCGCGTGGGCCGCCGGCCAGCGCGCGGGGATCGGCTGAGAGCCCGGCGTGATCACGACGGAGGCCAGCCGCGAGGACGGGGCCAGGCCGAGCGCCGGGCGGGAAGGCCCCGAAGGGCAGACAGAGCGCTCCGGCTGGCTTGCCAGCGGAGCGCGAAAGAGATGTCCCCTTTCCGTTCGGAGTAGTAACGCAAGGAGGGAAGCGATGAGGAAAGCGTTGGGGGTTCTATGGCTATCGGCATTGGCCGTAGCGGTGATCGCGGGAGGACGCCTCGCCTTTTCGGGAAAGATCGAGGACTGGAACGATAACATGATTGACGAGATGACCTTCGTGCAGGAAGGACCGTGGGCCGGAAACTACGACGTCGTTCAAGTCGAGCCGCTGGACATGTCGCGCGCGGAAATCAGCGGAAACGAGAAGGGCAAGGCGGCGGCGGAAGAGGCTGCCGGGCAGATGAACGGATGGTGCCAGAAGGCCATCCGCGAGGGCTACGGCACTGGACTCCCCAACGTCCTTGGCGAAAATGAAGAACCTTCGCCCGGGGCCCACGTGGCCACGCTTCGTTGGAGGTGCGAATCCATTGACCCGGGAAGCCGGGCGGCGAGGTTCTGGGTCGGCTTTGGCGCCGGCCACTCGGGAGTCACGCTGAGCGGTTCGCTGGTGGACAAGGCCTCGGGAAAAGAACTTGCGACCTTCAAGCACTGCAGGGTGAGCGGAAAGGGAGGGGCTATCACCGGCGGAAGGTATCACGTCATCCTGAATCAGTGCGCCGTCTGGACAGCAGAGGACGTTGGGAAAATGCTGGGCGTCGTCCTGAGAACAAAGAAGTAGGAATTTTTAAGGCCTCTCCGGAAGCGGTTGCCGAAGGCCGCCCTCGCCGCGCCCCTCGTTGTCCGCCAACGCGCCGGTGGTCAGCTCCCGCCCGCTGGGGCCGTGGGTGACGCGGCAGCGCAGGTCTCCCTCGTAGACGGTCTCGATCCGGACCATGGCCCCTCCCTGAATCACCGTTAACAGGGTGAGCGCCGCTCCTTTCGGCCGCCCCGGCGATCCGCCTCCCTCTTTACATTTTCCAAGGACGCCGTCACCATGGCAGGACACCGGAGGAGGCATGTCCGAACGCGAAGTCCTCGCCATCTTGAAGGGGTCACCGCCCGAGGTGAAGGCGCTGGCGCTGGCGACGCGGGAGCTGGTGCTCTCGCTCTTCCCCGACGCGGTCGAGACGGTTCACCCCGGCTGGGGCAACGTCACCTGGGGACGCAGCACGAAGAGGAAAGAGCAGCTCTTCGCCATGAACCCGATGAAGGACCGGATCAACTTGGGCGTCTGGAACGGGACCGCCCTCGACGACCCCGACGGCCTCCTGGAGGGAACCGGCAAGGCCATCCGCCACGTGAAGATCCGCGACGCGGCGGCGCTCAAGAAACCGGCGCTGACGCGGTTGCTGAAGGCCGCCCTCGCTGCGGCCCCCCGGCCTCCCGCCCGCTGACCTGTCCCGGAGGGACCATGCTGAAGCGCTATTCGGAGCTGGAGCCCAAGCCCCGCGCGGCCATCCGCGGCGGCGCGGGGCGGGGGACCGTCCGCGACTACCTCGCCGTCGGGGAAATGGCGGGCGTCCGATTCGTGAGCCGCGTCACCCTGGAGCCCGGCGCGAGCGTGGGCGTCCACCCGCACCCCCGCGAGGAGGAGCTCTACGTGATCCTCGAGGGAACGGGAACCGCCCGGGTGGACGACGAGGGCTTCCCCGTGGGGCCCGGTGACGCCTTCCTCTGCAAAGCGGGCCACCGCCACGGCCTGTGCAACGACGGCCCGGGGCCCCTCGCGTTCCTGGCGGTCCTGACGGAGGCGGAGAAGTAGCCTGCCCCGTGCCCGGCGGCCGCGCCGGCCCGTGCCGAGCCGGTTCCCCGGGCGCGCGCGCCCGCGTCCGCGACCCTCCGCGCGGGCCGGTTGAATTCCCCCCCCGCCGCCGCTATGCTCTCTCCGGAGGTCGCGCTCCATGTGCGGAATCGTCGGCTACATCGGCCCGAAGGCCCCCGTCCCCATCCTCATGGAGGGGCTCAAGCGGCTCGAGTACCGGGGGTACGACTCCTCGGGCATCGCCACCGTGGAGGACGGCAGGCTGCGGACCGAGCGCGCCGCCGGAAAGATCCTCAACCTCGAGGAGAAGCTCCGGCTGAAGCCGCTCTCGGGCTCCTACGGTCTGGGCCACACCCGGTGGGCCACCCACGGCCGGCCCACCGAGGAGAACGCCCATCCGCACGTGGACTGCACGGGGAGGATCGTCGTCGTCCACAACGGGATCATCGAGAACTACAGCGAGCTCAAGCGCGAGCTCGCCGCGAGGGGCCACGTCTTTCGCACCGAGACCGACACCGAGGTGGTGGCCCACCTGTTGGAGGGGGAGGGCGACGACCTGGAGGCGGCCGTGCGGGCGGTCTGCGGGCGGCTCACCGGGATCTTCGCCCTCGCCGCCGCCAGCGTCCGCGACCCGGACAAGATCGTGGTGGCGCGCATGGGGCCGCCCCTGGTGGTGGGGCTCGGCGAGGGGGAGAACTTCGTCGCCAGCGACATTCCCGCCATCCTCCACCACACCCGCAACGTGATCTTCCTGGACGACCGCGAGATGGCGGTGGTGACGCGGGATTCCGCCGCCATCACGACCTTCGGCGGCGCGCCCGTCGTGAAGGCCCCCACCCGCATCACCTGGGACCCGATCCAGGCCGAGAAGGCCGGGTTCAAGCACTTCATGCAGAAGGAAATTTTCGAGCAGCCGCGGGCCATCCGCGACACGCTCGTGGGGCGCATCTCCCTGGACACGGGCCGGGTCCACCTGGAGGAGCTGAACCTTCCGTCCGCCGACGCCCGCGCCGTCGAGCGCGTGGTGCTCGTGGCCTGCGGGACCTCCTGGCACGCGGCGCTCTGCGGCCGGTACATGATCGAGTCCCTCGCCCGGGTCCACGCGGAGGTGGACTACGGCTCCGAGTTCCGCTACCGCGACCCCATGGTGGACGCAAAAACGCTCTGCGTCTTCATCTCCCAGTCGGGGGAGACCGCGGACACCCTGGCGGCCCTGCGCGAGGCCAAGGCGAAGGGCGCCCGCACGGCGGCCGTCTGCAACGTCGTGGGCTCCATGATCACGCGGGAGGCCGACGGGACCGTCTACACCCACGCGGGCCCCGAGATCGGCGTCGCCTCCACCAAGGCCTTCACAACCCAGCTCGTGGCGCTCCACCTCATCGCCCTCCACCTGGGTCGGTGCCGGGGCGCCCTGGCCGCCGAGGAGACGGCCGTCCAGCTCCACGCCCTGCAGCACCTCGGCGGGCTCGTGGAGGAGGCGCTGGCCCTGGAGTCTCAGATCGAAGAGGTGAGCCGCCACTACATGCGCTACGAGGACTTCCTCTACCTCGGCCGCGGCATCCACTACCCCATCGCGCTGGAGGGGGCGCTCAAGCTGAAGGAGATCTCCTACATCCACGCCGAGGGCTATCCGTCGGGCGAGATGAAGCACGGTCCCATCGCGCTCATTGACGAGGACCTCCCCGTGGTGGCGCTGGCCCCGCGGGACGCCGTCTACGACAAGATCGTCTCGAACCTCGAGGAGGTGAAGGCGCGGGACGGGAAGGTCATCGCCGTGGCCCACGCCGGCGACGACCGCATCCGCAAGGTCTCGGACGTGGTGCTGGAGGTGCCGCCCTGCGAGCCGCTGCTGGCGCCCGTCGTGAACGTCATCCCGCTCCAGCTCCTCGCCTACCACATCGCCGTCAAGCGCGGCTGCGACGTGGACCAGCCGCGGAACCTGGCCAAAAGCGTGACGGTGGAATAGCGGCGGGGCGCCGCCTCCCGCGTCCTGCGCGCCACGGAGCAAGGAGAGCCTCATGCCCCACGTCGTCGTCCCCGAAGCGGAAGCGGTCCTCGACCAGGAGTTCAAGGTCCTCGACCGGGGGTTCGTCCGGCTCGTGGACTACATGGGGTCGGACTCCCGCATCGTCGCGGCGGCCCGCGTCTCCTACGGCCAGGGGACCAAGACCGTCCGGGAGGACCGGGGGCTCATCCACTACCTCCTGCGCCACGCCCACACCTCGCCCTTCGAGCAGGTCCAGCTCACCTTCCACTGCAAGATGCCGATCTTCGTCGCCCGCCAGTGGATCCGCCACCGCACCGCGCGGCTCAACGAGATCTCGGGGCGCTACTCGGTGATGAGGGACGAGTTCTACCTCCCCACCGCCGAGGAGGTGCGGACCCAGAGCGCCATCAACAAGCAGGGGCGGTCGGAACAGCCCGTGGGCCCGGAGGTGGCCACGCGGGTCCTGGAGGAGCTCTCGGCGGGGCAAAAGCGCGCCTACCTCGAGTACCAGGGCATGCTGGCCGACGGCGTGGCCCGGGAACTGGCGCGCATCCACCTGCCCCTCAGCCTCTATACCGAGTGGTACTGGCAGATTGACCTGCACAACCTCTTCCACTTCCTCCAGTTGCGGCTCGACGAGCACGCCCAGTACGAGATCCGGGCCTACGCCCAGGTCATCGCCGATCTCGCCCGCAAGGTGGCCCCCCTCGCCTACGAGGCCTTCGAGACCTACGTCCTCCGCAGCGCGGTCCTGGGCCGGGAGGAATTGGAGTGGGTCCGCGACCACCTGCGGGACCGGCAGGAGATCCCGCCCCAGCTCCCCGGGAAGCTCGGCCTCGCGCCGCAGGAGTAGCGGGGCGGCCAGTGTCCCGAGTCGAAAATTCGTTGCAAAAGAAGCCTGGGCCGCTTCGGGGGGAAGGCGCGGCGGCGCCTCCGCCGGACCCTCTGCACGCCACACTCGCGGGGACCGGTCAGTTCAGCTCGTGGGGCTCGAACACGGGCGGTTCCGGGCGGGCGCGCACCCGGTCGTCCACCTCGCGCCGCAGGAACTTCAGCCGATCCCAGGAGCCACGGGCCTCGAGCAGCCTCTGTTTGCGGGCCACCGGGAGGTTCAGCAGCCGGGCTACCCCCGCCACGAGCTGGTCGTCGTCCGCCCGCGAGAGGAGCTGGATGGCGGGACGGGCCTTTCCGGCGCCCCCCTCCGCGAGCAGCGGCAGGGCGGCCAGCAGGTCGAGGCGGAGCTCCTCGGAGGGCCGGCGCCGGGCCCCGGCGGACCGGACCCCGGGCTCCAGGGCGACGCGAACCTGGCGGTAGCGCGTGAGGGAGGGCATCTCCTCGCGGATGGCGAACTTGTCCACGCCGAGAAGCCAGATGAGGAACCGCCCCTCGGGGAGCTCCACGTGGCGGATGATGAGTCCCGCGCATCCCACGTGGGCCACGGGCGGCGCGCCGGGCTGATCCTCCTCGAAGCCCGGAGCGATGGCGACCACCCCGATGACCCGGTGGCCGCCGAGGGCGTCGCGGACCATCTCGCGATAGCGCGGCTCGAAGATGTACAGGGGCAGGACCTCGCCCGGCAGGAGAACGGTCCGGGGGAGGGGAAAGATCGGGATCACCCCCGGCACCGTGAACCCCTCCGCCGCATCCGGGGGGGACTTCTCGACCAACCGCTTCGCCTCGTCGTCCATCGCGTCCGTGTAACGCCGGGGCGGGGAGCGGCTATTCCCCGGCGGGCGCGCCTCCCCGCCCCCGCGCCCCACCCGTGCTATACTTCCGCACCTGGAGGCCTCCCTTGAGGGAACAGGATCTGACGGGCGCGGTGGAGGCGATCCTCCTCGTCTCCGCCGAGCCGGTGGCCGTGCAGCAGATCGCCGACGCGCTGGAGGGACAGGCGGCCCCGCAGCAGGTGCTCGACATCCTCGAGGGGCTCCAGACCCTCTACGCCCGCATGTCGGCGGGGCTCGAGATCCGTCGCGTGGCCGAGGGGTTCCAGCTCGTCACCCGCCCGGCCCACGGCGCCTTCGTGAAGAATTTCCTGAAGGCCCAGAACCTGCGCAAGCTCTCCCCCGCCGCGGTGGAGACGCTGGCCATCGTGGCCTACAAGCAGCCCATCACCAACGCCGAGGCAAGCGCGATCCGCGGCACCGAGTGCGGCCAGGTGCTGAGGAACCTGCTCGAGAAGAAGCTCGTGCGCATCGCCGGGCGCAAGAACGTGGTGGGCAAACCGCTCCTCTACGCCACCACCCGGGAGTTCCTGGTCCACTTCGGGCTCAACTCCCTGGACGACCTCCCCTCCTTCCGCGAGCTCGAGGAGATCTTCCGCGAGGGCACGCGGCAGGAGTCCCTCTTCAAGGAGCTCGAGCAGGAGGAGCGGCGGCGCCGTGAGGCGGCTGTGGAGGAGGCGCCTTCCGGCGCCGGCGAGGAGGCCGCCCTCTTCGAGGAGGCCTCCGAGCACGAGGTTGAGGAGCCTCCCGAGGAGCCGGCCGGAAACGGCGCTCCCGCGGACCCGGACGGGACCGGACTCCGGGAGAGCTCGGGCCGTGGCGGCTGAGGGGCGCCCCGCCGGCGGGGCCATGCGCATCAACCAGTTCCTGGCCCGCTCCGGTGCCGCCTCGCGGCGCGGGGCCGAGGCTCTGGTCCTGGATGGCCGGGTCGAAGTGAACGCCCGCGTCGTCCGGGACCTCGCCACCGTGGTGACGCCGGGCCGCGACGTGGTGAAGCTGGACGGCCAACGGCTCAAGCTTCCCGGCCACGCCTCCTACTTCGCCTTCTACAAGCCCAAGGAGGTGGTCTCCACCCTGGACGACCCAGAGGGGCGCGCGTGCATCCGGAACTTTCTGCCCCCCGGCGTGCGGGGCCTCGTGCCCGTGGGCCGGCTCGACTACCACAGCGAGGGGCTGCTCCTGCTCACCAACGACGGCGACCTCACCTTCCGGATGCTCCACCCGCGATTCAAGGTGGAGAAGGCCTACCACGTGAAGGTGAAGGGGGAGCCCGAGCCGGAGGGGCTCGACCGGCTCCGCCGCGGCGTCACCCTGGAGGGGCGGCGCACCCTGCCCGTGAAGATCCGGCGCATCCCCTCCCGGGAGACGCGCCACACCTGGCTCGAGGTCCGCATGGCCGAGGGCCGCAAGAACCAGCTTCGCGAGATGTTCTTCCGCATCGAGCACCCGGTCATCAAGCTCAAGCGCGTCGCGATGGGCCCGCTCCTGATCGGCGCCCTGAAGCCCGGGCAGTGGCGTGAACTCACGCGCGACGAGGCGTCGGCTCTGCGGGAGGCAGCCGGGCTCGGCGAAAAGTAGGGGGGAGCATGGCGCTGCGAATCCGGGTCCCCGCACACATCCGGAGCCTCACGCCCTACGTGCCCGGCAAGCCGGTGCAGGAGGTGGAGCGCGAGCTCGGCCTCACCGACACGGTGAAGCTGGCCTCCAACGAGAACCCCTTCGGCCCGTCGCCGAAGGCGCTGGAGGCGGCCCGGAACCACCTCCCCTCGCTCCACTTCTACCCCGAGGGAGGCGGCTTCTACCTCTGCCAGGCGCTGGGCCGCCACTTCGGCATCGGCCAGGACCGGGTCATCCTGGGCAACGGTTCCGTGGAGCTCATCGAGATCGCCGCCCGGGCCCTTCTCGAGCCCGGCGCCAACGCCGTCATGAGCGCCGGCGCCTTCGCCATGTACCGCATCGCCACCCTCGCCGCCAACGCCGAGGCCCGCGAGGTCCCCATGGCCGGAAGAACCCACGACCTGAGCGCCATGGCCCGGGCCGTGGACGCCTCCACCCGGATGGTGCTGGTGGCCAACCCCAACAATCCCACCGGCACGTACAACCCCCTCTCCGAAGTGGCCCGCCTGCTCGAGGAGGTTCCCTCCGACGTCCTGGTCATCCTCGACGAGGCCTACAAGGAGTTCGTGGACCGGCGCGACTACGGCACCGCCCAGGGCCTCCTGGAGCGCCACCCCAACTTGCTGGTCCTGGGGACCTTCTCCAAGGTCTACGGCCTCGCGGGGCTCCGCGTGGGCTACGGCTTCGGCCACCCCGACCTCCTCGCACTGCTCCACAAGGTCCGCTCCCCCTTCAACACCAGCTCCATCGCCCAGGTGGCGGCCATCGCGGCGCTGGGCGACCAGTCCTTCGTGAAGAACTACGTCGCCTTCAACCGGGTCGAGATGGCCTACCTCTGCGGAAGGCTTGCCGAGATGGGCTTCGCCTTCACCCCATCGGTCACCAACTTCGTCCTCGTGGACCTGCCCGGGCCCGCCGAGGACTTCTACCAGAAGCTTCTGCGGGAGGGGGTCATCGTCCGCCCCATGGCCATGAGCGGCTTCCCTGGCTCCATTCGCGTCACCCTCCACAGGCGCGAGGGCAACGACCGCTTCCTGAAGGCCCTCGCCAAGGTCTGCGGAAAGAGCTGACACCCCCGTGGCCCGTCCTCCGGGGATGGGAGAGCCTAGGGACATGGCGGCCCGAAACCAGGCCAACACGGTCACGGCCCTCTGTCGCGACGCGGCGCGGGGGGTCTGGGTGCGCTTCACGGACCCGGTGCGGGCGGTCGCGGCCGCCGTCCTCCCGGAGGTGGCGCCGGCGCTCGCCGCGGTGGAACGGGCCGTAGAAGAGGAGGGGCTTTGCGCCGCGGGTTTCGTGGCCTACGAGGCGGCTCCCGCCTTCGATCCGGCTCTCGCGGCGCGCGCGCCGTCGGCGCTTCCCCTGCTCTGGTTCGGGCTCTTCGGGGGTCACGAGGAGTCGCCGGCGCTGCCCGCCGCCGCCGCCGGCGCGCAGGAGGAGCCGGCCTGGGCGCCCTCCGCGTCGCCCGAGGAGCACGCCCGGGCCGTGGCGGCCGTCCGCGCCGAGATCCGAGAGGGCAACACCTACCAGGTGAACTACTCCTACCGCCTCCGGGCGCGGGCGCCGCGGGACCCTTGGCGCTACTTCCTCCGGTTGGTGGAGGCGCAGGGGCCCGGCCACGCGGCCTTCCTGGAGACGGGGCGCTGGGCGGTCTGCAGCGCCTCGCCCGAGCTCTTCTTCCGGCGCGACGGGGAGCGGATCGAGTCCCGCCCCATGAAGGGGACGGCGGCGCGCGGCCGTACCCTCGAGGAGGACCGGGCCAGGGCGGCGGCGCTACGCGCCTCCGAGAAAGAGCGCGCCGAGAACACCATGATCGTGGACATGGTGCGCAACGACCTGGGGCGCGTCTCCCCCCCCGGGAGCGTGGCGGTGGAAGCCCTCTGCGCGGTGGAGAAGTATCCCACCCTCTGGCAGATGACCTCCACCGTGACGGCGAAGAGCGCGGCGAGCCTCGCGGAGCTCTTTTCGGCCCTCTTCCCGCCCGCCTCGGTCACGGGGGCGCCCAAGGCCTCCACCATGGGGATCATCGCCCGCCTCGAGCCCGCGCCGCGCGGGCTCTACACGGGCGCCGTCGGGTTCCTCCTGCCGGGGCGCAGGGCCCATTTCAACGTGGCGATCCGAACGGTGGTGGTGGACCGGGAGGAAAACCGCGCGGAGTACGGCGTGGGCGGGGGCATCACCTGGGATTCTTCCCCCGCCGCGGAGTTGGAAGAGTGCCGGACCAAGGCGCGCGTCCTCGCCCGCCCCCGCCCGCCCTTCTCGCTCCTGGAGACCCTGCGGTGGGAGCCTGGTCCGGGATACGCCCTGCTGGAGCGTCACTTGGCGCGGCTCGCCGCCTCCGCCGAGTACTTCGACATCCCCCTCGACCCGGCCCGGGCCCGGCGGGCCCTCGCGGATGCCGCGGTCCGCTTCGCCAAGGCCGGGCAGCGGGTGCGGCTCCTTCTGGACCGGTCGGGCGCCCTGCGCGTGGAGGCGGCGCCGCTGGCGGAGCGCCGCCGGGGCGCCCCCTTCCGCGTGGCTCTCGCCGTCTCACCCGTGGACGCCTCGGACCCGACGCTCTTTCACAAGACCACCGACCGGCGGCTCTACGAGGCGGCGCTGGCGGCGCGCCCGGGCTACGACGACGTCCTCCTCTACAACACGGCGGGGGAGGTGACCGAGTCCACCCTCGCCAACGTGGCGCTGGAATCGGGCGGGATTCTCTGGACCCCTCCCGTCGAGTGCGGACTCCTGCCGGGGACCCTGCGCGCGGAGATGGTCGCGGAGGGAAGTCTCGTGGAACGGCGGGTGACGGTGGAGGAGGCCCGCGGCGCCTCTAGCCTCTACCTCCTCAACTCGGTCCGCGGCATCTGGCCCGCCACGCTCTGCACTGACAGATCCTGATACCAATTTGACATCCGTCCTGGAGGAATCGCCTTCGCGAGCGGAGCGAGGGAAGGCGGCGTTCCGCGCGGATCGGGCCTAGGGCAAGGAACGCGAGCGGGCGAGGCCGAGTCGTACTGGGATGTACGTCGAGCGCCTCAGCCCGCGAAGCGTGACGCAGCAGGAGGTCCGAGACTCGCGGCGCACTCAAAAAGTGGGGGAGGCGGCAGGAGTTTAGGAAGGCTGGAGCGCCCGAAGGGCCGGGGCTCGCGGGGCCGGCTCGGAGAAGGATTCTCCAAAGGCAGACCCGAGCTCGAATCCTTCGACGAGATGGCCGCGAGTCCAGAAAGGTGCGAAGCACCCTCCAGCCGAATGCTCTACGAATGACAACATTTGGTATGAAACGGCCCGGCGGGGCTTCCGGCAGGCCGTTCAGCGCCAAATCTGGGATAATACGGCCGAGGCCCCTGGCCATGATCCTGATCACGACCCACACCAACGCGGACTTCGATTCGCTCGCGAGCATGGCGGCGGCGCGCCTGCTCTACCCCGGCGCCAAGCTCGTCTTTCCGGGGGCCTGCGAGGCGCTCCTGCGCCGCTACATGGAGGAGCACGCGGGCTCCCTCCCCGAGGCCGTTTCGGTCCGAGACCTCGACCTGGCCTCGGTGGAACGGCTCGTCTGCGTGGACGTGGCGGACCGGGCGCGGCTCGGCGAGCTGGCGGCGCTCCTGGACCGGACGCCCCCCGTGGCCGTGGACGTCTTCGACCACCACCCCGCCCAGGCCGACATCCGGGGCGAGCGCAACGCCGTGGTGGAGGCCGGGGCCTGCGCCTCCGTCATGGTGAAGGAGCTCCAGGCGGCGGGGATCTTTCCCGACCCCGGCCTCGCCACGCTGGTTCTTCTGGGGATCTACGAGGACACGGGGTTCCTCACCTTCCCCACCACGCGTCCGGTGGACCTGGAGGCGGCCCGCCAGTGCCTGCTCTGGGGCGCCGACCTGACCCAGGTGTCACGGGTGCTCCACCGCCGGCTCACGGAGACTCAGCTCCGCATCCTCACCCGGCTGGTGGAGCGGCTGGAGTCGGTGAGCGTGGGCGGCGTCACGGTCCACCTGACCACCTTCTCCAGCGCAGAGTACGTTCCCGACCTCTCGCTCCTGGTTCACGAGATCTTCAATCTGGAGGACCTGGACGCCCTCTTCCTGGTGGCCCACCTCGAGAACCGGGTCCACATCATCGGGCGGTCCCGGGTGCCCTCCGTGGACGCGGCGCGAGTGCTGGAGGCCTTCGGCGGCGGGGGCCACCCCTCGGCGGCTTCGGCCTCCCTGCGCGGCCCCACGCTGGACGAGGCGCGGCGGCTCCTGATCGAGGAGATCACCACCGCGCACCCCGTAGGGCTCACGGCGCGCGAGGTCATGTCCAGGGACTTTCGGAGCATCGGCTCCGGGGCCACCGTCCAGGACGCCTTCCAGGAGATGAACCGCCACCGCGTGAACGCCCTCCCGGTGTTCAAGGAGGGCGCCCTCGTGGGGGTGGTCACCCGCCAGGAGGTGGACGGCGCGCTCCACCACCGCCTCCCGGACCAGCCCGTCACCGCCCTCGTGGCCGCCGCCCCCCCGCTGCTCCCCCCCGGCACCCCGCTGGAGCAGGTGCGGCGGCTGGCTCGGAGCCTGCGGCGGGGAGGGAATCGGGGGCCGGCGTCGCGGTCATCCTGAACTGCT
>JAKAIJ010000202.1 GCA_021814355.1 Acidobacteriota bacterium | reverse complement strand
TCTATTTTCTCCTGGGGAGGGTGCGCCTCGGGGAGATCCGCCAAGCCGCCCAGGAGTCCTCGGGTTGAAAGCGCGGGAGGCGGTGCGTTAGACTCGCCCCGGAGGTGCCCGTGCGCTGCCCCTACTGCAGTCACCTGGAGGACAAGGTCGTGGACTCCCGCGAGGTGGCGTCCGGGAGCAGCATCCGCCGCCGCCGGGAGTGCCTCGCCTGCCACAAGCGGTTCACCTCCTACGAACACATCGAGACCATCCCCTACCAGGTGATCAAGAAGGACGGCCGCCGGGAGAAGTTCGACCGGGGCAAACTGGCCAACGGCATCCTGAAGGCCTGCGAGAAGCGCCCCGTCTCCATGGCCTCCGTGGAGGCCATCGTCAACGAGGTGGAGGCCCTCCTCCACAGCGCCGCCGACGGGGAGCTCTCCACGAACGACATCGGCAACCATGTGATGGAGCGGCTCAAGGAGCTGGACAAGGTGGCCTTCGTCCGCTTCGCCAGCGTCTACCGGCAGTTCGGCGACATCTCGGAGTTCCTCGAGGAGGTCAAGCGGCTGGCGGACCCGCACCGCGGCGGGGGGGGCTGATGCGCCGGATCCTCTCCTCCTTCGTCGAGCTGATGCACCTCCAATCGGAGATGAACAAGCTCTTCGAGGCGCTCCAAGAGATCCACCAGGACCAGGGCCAGCCCGAGGTGGGCTCGGCTCCCCCCTACGACATTCTCGAGACCCCCGAGGCCCTGCTGGTGATGATGGACCTTCCCGGGGTGGACCCCGCCACCCTCAAGGTCACGGTGACCGGCCAGACGGTCACGGTTCGCGGCGACCGCCGCCGCCGGAGCCGCGAGGGGCTCAAGGCCTACCACCTCATGGAGAGGGACCAGGGCGCCTTCTCCCGCCGCCTTCGCATCGAGGGGTCGGTCAACACCCACTGCGCCGAGGCCTCTTGCCGCGCGGGTGTCCTCTCGCTCACCTTCCCGCGGGTACCCGACCGCCGGGGGAACGCCGTCGAAGTCCCCGTGAAGGTCCAGGAGTAGCAGGGTGCGCAAGGAGGGCCCCGGTCCGCTGGTCATCCCGCGGCGTCTGCCGGTCTGGGAGGTCCCCGAGCGGGTCGTCTTCCCCTACGCGCTGGAGACCCTCCCCATCCCCCTGCCGGGCGCTCGTCCCCTTTTGGAGGCGAGCCACTCCAACGGCGACCTCATCGTTCTGATCCCCGGCGCCCGGGGCCCCCGGCGCAGACCGCCCGCCGCCGCGGTGGTGGCGCTGCTGCTGCGCATGGGCCCGGGCAACTCCGGCGAGGGGCTCCTGGTGGTCCAGGGGGTGACCCGCGCTTCGGTGCAGGTGGAGCGCCGCCGCGGGTCCGTCCGGTGGGGCCGCGTGACCCCCGTTTCCGATCGGCTGGAACCCGAGGCGCGGCTCGCCGCCACGGCGCTGAGGCGCACCCTGCTGGAGCGCGTGGACCAGCTCTCCGGAACGCCCCGGGGGCTCTCCTCCGAGGCCCGGGAGCTCCTGCGCTCGGTGGAGGACCCGGGCCGCTTCGCGGACGTGGCGGCCTCCCAACTGGCCCTCCCGCCGCCCCTGGCGCTCAAGCTGCTTCGCTCCGCGGACCCGGCAGAGCGCATGAACCTCCTGCTCGGGCACCTGGCGACGGAGCTGGAGATCTCGGACCTCCAGGAACGGCTCGGCCGCCAGGCCCGGGAGGAGATGGACAAACGCCAGCGGGAGTATTTTCTGCGCCAACAACTCGAAGCGATCCAGGGAGAGCTGGCGGGCGAGTCTGGCGGGGCCGAGGGGGAGGCGTACTACAAGAAGAGGCTCGAGGAACTCGCCCTGCCCCCGGAGGTCACCTCGCCCCTCCAGAAGGAGGTCGCCAAGCTGTCCCGGTTCGGCCCCTTCTCCGAGGAGGCGAGCCAGGTGCGCGCCTACCTCGACCTGGTGCTGGACCTGCCCTGGAATACCGCCACCCAGGACCGGCTCGACCTGAGGCGCGCCCAGCGCGACCTGGACGCGGACCACTACGGATTGAAAAAGGCCAAGGAGCGGATCCTCGAGCACCTGGCCGTCTCCAAGCTCAAGGGCGGCAACTCGGGGACCATCTTCTGCTTCGTGGGGCCGCCGGGCGTGGGCAAGACGAGCCTGGGGCGGGCCATCGCCCGAACCCTGGGGCGCAAGTTCGTCCGCATGTCGCTGGGCGGCGTGCGCGACGAGGCCGAGATCCGGGGCCACCGCCGCACCTACATCGGCGCCATGCCGGGCCGCATCGTCCAGGGCATCAAGAACGGCGGCACCCGCAATCCCGTCTTCGTCCTCGACGAGGTGGACAAGATGGGCAGTGACTGGCGCGGGGACCCCTCCTCGGCGCTGCTCGAGGCGCTCGACCCCGAGCAAAACCGCGAGTTCGTGGACCACTACCTCGGCTTCCCCTTCGACCTCTCCCAGGTGATGTTCATCGCCACGGCGAACACCCTCGACGGGGTGCACCCCGCCTTCGTGGACCGGATGGAGGTACTGGAAATCCCGGGCTACACCGACGAGGAGAAGCTGGCCATCGCCGTCCGCCACCTTCTCCCCAACCGGATGGCCGCCACGGGGCTCGAGGGCCAAGGGGTGTCGGTGCCCGATGAGACGGTCCTGGCCCTCATCCGCCGCTTCACCCGCGAGGCGGGGGTGCGCAACCTCGAGCGTTCCCTGGAGACGGTCCTGCGCAAGGTGGCCCGGCGGGTCGCGGGGGGCGAGCGCGGCCCCTTCCCGGTGAAGCCGGGGGACCTGGAGCGGCTGCTGGGGCCCGCCCCCTTCCTGCAGGAGGAGCGGGTCCGGGAGGACCGCGTCGGCGTGGCCGCGGGGCTCGCCTGGACCGAGACGGGCGGCGAGATCCTCTTCGTGGAGGCCGCCGCCCTGCCCGGCACGGGTCAGCTCACCCTCACGGGCCAGCTGGGCGACGTCATGAAGGAGTCGGCCCAGGCCGCGCTCACTTACATCAAGGAGCACGGCGCCGGCCACGGGCTTAAACCCTCGGCCTTCGCCAAGAAGGACATCCACGTCCACGTGCCCCAGGGGGCCATCCCCAAGGACGGCCCCTCGGCGGGCGTCACCATGGCCGTGGCCCTGCTCTCGGTCTTCACGGGGCGCGCCGTGCACCACCGCACGGCCTTCAGCGGAGAGGTCACCCTGCGCGGGGACGTCCTGCCCGTGGGCGGGCTCCGCGAGAAGCTCCTGGCCGCCTGCCGGGCCCGGTTCAAGAAGGTGGTCCTCCCGGAGGCCAACCGCCACGAGCAGCGGGAGTTCCCCAAATCCGCCCTCAAGGAGCTCGAGATCGTCTACGTCCGGACCGTGGACGAGGTCTTCGCCCACGCCCTAAAGGACTAAAGGACTAAACGCCGACGCGCCGGTGGAGGGCTGCGTGGGTGCGGCGCCGCGCCGAGGTGTCCTATTGGCGCTGTCTTAGACTCTTGAGGTAAGCAGGGCAACTTGAACAAGACCCCGGAATAAAATTCGAGATAGGCGGGGGGCTAAACTGACAATGAGGACCGTTTGCGCGGCTATGCGGATCGGTCGTTTAGTCCGACGCAAGCCATATGATGCCTTCGATGCGTTACCATACCAAGGGCGGCACACTTGGGAGACATTTCATGGGGTCCTTACGGCTCATAGATCGGCTTGATTTCTACCGAGCCGAGGCCGTGCGCCGGCGAGATCCTCAAACACGTCCAGCCTGGGGCAGTTCATGACACCAGGATCGGTTGCGGCCTTCATGGCATCCTTGTTCTTCGATACCCCTTCCGACCTTTACTGAATTTCGTTCTCTCGCCTCCTCGCCGATTCCCCGCTTCGCCGGTTCGTCTCCCCCAGGGCACCCTCACCCGTGACGCCGCCGCGGCTCTGCGGTAGGATGGTGCGCGAGGGTTTTTCATGGATCTGAGGGTCTGCGGTCGGTGCGAGCGGGTGCATGGCAGCGGGGCGACCTGCCCCGGCTGCGGTACCGCCCTCTCGCTCGCGGACGCGGCCTTTTTCATCGGAAAGACCTTCGGCAAGTACACCGTCGAGAGGGTGCTGGGAGCCGGCGGAATGGGCGTCGTCTACGGCGCGCGCCACGCCACCCTCAACCGCCCCGCGGCGGTGAAGCTCGTCTTGCCCCAGCTCATGGACGAGGCCTTCCTTAAGCGGTTCCTGCGAGAGGCCCAGGTCCTGGCCGAGCTCAAGCACCCCAACATCGTGGAGGTCTACGACTTCGACGTGAGCCCCTGGGGGCCGCCCTACTACGTCATGGAGTACCTCGAGGGGCGCACCCTCCGGGAGATGATCGAGCGCCACGGCCGGGGCCTGGTGCTGTCGGACTACGCCTCGCTCCTGCGGGACCTCGACGCGGCCCTCTCCTTCGCCCACCGGAAGGGGGTGGTCCACCGCGACCTCAAGCCCGAAAACGTCTTCGTCGCCTCCTTCGACGGGCGCGCGGTGGGCAAGGTGCTTGACTTCGGGATCGCGAAGCTCATGAGCGGCGCGGACTCCTCCACCAACCTGACCCTGTCGGGGACGGTGATGGGCACCCCCCACTACCTCGCCCCCGAACAGCTCCTGGTCCAGCCCGTGGGCGGCTACACCGACCTCTACGCCCTGGCCCTCATGGCGGCGGAGATGGTGACGGGCCTGCCGGTGCGGGCGGGCAAGTCCTTTGGCGAGATCTGCTCGGTGGAGATCAAAAAGCCCCTTCCCGCACAGTGGCCGGGCCACCCCGAGATCTCCCCGGGGGCGGCGGCGGCCCTCGCCCGGGCGACCCAGCCCGACCCCGCCTCCCGCTTCCCCGACGTCCACTCCTTCGTGGAGGCGCTCGAGCTTCCCCCGCCGTCCGCCGACCCGGGCCGGCTGGGCCAGCTCGCCAGGGCCGGGGGCGGCGACGGGACCACGGCGCTGACGCCGCCCTCCCACGCCCTCTCCCCGCGCGCCG
>JAKAIJ010000011.1 GCA_021814355.1 Acidobacteriota bacterium | reverse complement strand
AGAAGCGGGTGCTTCGCCTCCTAGAGAAAGAGGCGCAGAATAGGTCCTAGTTGGTGGCTGGAATGGGACCGTACCCTAGTCAATTGTTCCTACGCGGACAGTGCTTCCGGCGGGCCTGTCTTCCTCGTTGATCTCAATACCGAGGTAGGATTCGGCCCCCAACGCATCCAGAACGTCATCGAACGACTTGTCACCGGTTTCGCGCACTATCTTCTCAATTGCCGTTCGGATGGGGCCGCACTTGCCCTTCCTGTTCTTTCCTCCAGTTTTCCTGGCTTCCTGCACTCTTTTCTTCGCCATCGAATAGCCGACAACTGCGCCAGCGGTCATCAGCCGGGATTCCTCTTTTGCTTTCTTCGCGGCTTCTCTTGTGCTGAGATCCGCGTACAACTTTGCGAGCCTGTCCTTCGCTGATCGTAGGCCGCTGGTCTCTCCCGGTGCCGGTCCAGGCTTGGGAGTCTCGCTGGTGGGGTCGTCGTGTTTGTCCATCATCCCCGCCTCCGCCGGGGCTCCGGTAGGTGGAAAGGGGACAGGCGCGCCGGAGTGCGCGCCCCGGCGGGTTCATGAGGCCCGCCGTTGTCCCCTGTCATCCCCTATTCTCCCCCGGCCTTGGGCCTCATGGGAAGGACATTGTCCAGGCCGCTATCTTCGGCTACGCCTTCGAGGGCGCGGCGAAGATCGTTGTCCTTGGCTTGTACATAGTGCCGCCACGTCACGTTGGGCGAAGAGTGCCTTAGAATGTGCTGCGCCGTTTCAAGCCCGTACTTGCTGGCGATGTTCGTCCCCACCGTGCGGCGGATATCGTGGACGGTTCCCTTCACGCCTGATTCCGTGGTTACAGCACCCCAAGCCCCCTTGAGGTCCGCCCTCGGCCTGTCGGGATACCTCCCGGCGACCACGTAGGCGGAGGCTTTCGGCAAGGTTTTCAGGAAGCCCCCAACCGGCGCGGGGAGGGGGATGCTCTGCGGCTTGCCGCTCTTAGGGTTCGGAAGGCGAAGAACGCCCGCGTTAAGGTCCACGTCCTGCCAGCGGAGGCCAAGGGCTTCGGAGAGACGGCAGCCCGTAGAGAACAAGAGCGCCATTCCCGCTTTCGCGGAAGGGTCTTTCAGGTGCGCCACGGCGGCAAGCAGTCGGCGCTGTTCATCCTCCGAGAAAACCCGCGTCCTGGGCGCTGGTTCGCGCAAAGGCTTCACCCTCAACGCAGGGTTGGCCTCGATGTACCCGAGCCGCCACGCCGTCCCGAGACACGTCTTGAGCGAGGCCAAGGCTCGGTTCGCGCTCGTGTCCCCGCGCGCCTCTCGGGTCCGCTCGAAGAAGATGTCGCAATCGCGCGCGGCCACTTCGGAGAGACGCTTCTTGCCGAAAAGCTCCACGGCGAGGGCAAGGTATTGCACGTCTCGCTTCCAGGTCTTCTTTCTCCCCTTGGCGCGCTGGATGTACTCCTCCTTCCAGTGGGCGAAGGTGCGCTCGGCGCGGGCGGTGGCGCGCTCTTCGGATGGATCGTCACCGTGGACGACACGGCTCAAAATGTCCAGCGCCATTTTCCGGGCGGCGTCCACCGTCAAGGCGCCGTAGTCCCCCAGCATGATGAGCTTCCGTTCGCCGCCTTCGGAAGTGTACCGAACCGCAAAAGCCCTGCGCCCCGAAGGGTAGACGATGAGCCTGAGCCCCTGCGGCTCCGTGAACGCCACCTGCACGGTCGCGCCCAGCTTTGGTTTGATCGCCGCCACGCTCCGCGCGGTGAGTGCAAGCCTCGCCTTTGTCGCCATCGCTCGCCCCTTCCTTTCGTCACTGGGTCGCCCGTATTGCCATCATATTGCCATCAGAGCGTCAACACGTAGTTTTTATTGCCATCGCCTTGTCAACGCCGCACACCGCATTATATAAGGCTTTGCTGAGAGTTTGTCAACGGATGTAGTCACTAGGTCAACGCTGGTTTTTAGTGACTGTTAATCACTAGGTCGGGGGTTCAAGTCCCTCCCCGGGAGCCAGTTCGAAGCCGAAAGAAAGCCGCCCTCCGGGGGCGGCTTTTTCTTTCGAGAGGCTTGAACATCCGACGGGGAGGGGCGCGGGGAACGGGGACGTTCCCCGCCCAGAGGCTTCCCCACGCAAGGGCAGGGAGAAGCAGGCCGTGCAGCGGCCGCTGAAGGGGGCGGCCGACGCCCCCGTCAGGGAGCGAGCCTGCGAGCGACGAAGGGTGGTTCAAGAAAAATCACATAGGTACGAAAGGCCGCCGAAAGGCGGCCTTCGCGCTGCTGCTCCACCACCGCTCCAGGCGACGTCTCGCTCCAACATTGCACGCTACCGTTGAAGCCCATGCACATCACGGTGCTAGCGAGATCGTCATGCGGGTTCTGGGGCTCACGCGGCAGTTCATGCTCGTCGGCAAGACGGAGGCCCGAATGAGTTTGGCGAAGACCTATACAGCGCGCCATAAGTCTTCGCAACACCGGCGAGGGAGCAAAGCACGTGGCGCTCTGTATAGCACCGGACTCAGAAGGAATCCAGGGTGGGGTTCCGCCGACAAGAAACCCGGAATAGAGAAGCCAAGCCCAGCCCGCGCAGAGGTTTCTGAGGAACGAGCGCCGATGCTCGCCCTGCAGGCCACCGAGGATGCCGGATAGAGAGGTGGATAGCCCGCCAAAGGGGACAGAATCCCCTTTTTGCATTCTCCGATGCCGCTGCCCGCCCGTCCCCGCTTCGGGAAAAACCGTCGCCCGCGTCAACCTACCGCCGTTTAGAATCGTCATGTAAACTCGTCTCAGAAACAGGGCAGGGCCGCGCCGCCGGGCGGAAGGAGGCGGGCGGATTCCCGGTGCTCCGGGGCGGGGCGCCGGCGGGGAGGAACCATGGGAAGCTGCACGAGGTGCGGGCTGGAACTGGCGGAGGGAGCATCCTACTGCGCGGGGTGCGGGATGGAGGCGCCGGGCCTCCCGGGCGGGCCCGGTGACCGGCTTGCGGCCACCTCCTGCGTCCCCATCTGGGGCGGAGTCCTCCTCTGCCCCGGCCTCGGCTCGTTCGTCGTGGCCGTCTTCTCCACGGTGGCCTACCTCCTCTGGCGGCGCAGGTGGCCGAAGAAGGCGAAGGCGGTCTTGCTGCACGGCTGGACGGCGGGCCTGGCGGGAGGCCTGCTCTGGGTGGGAGCCTTCGTCTGGATAGAGCAGGGAGGCCCCATGGGCATCTCCCGCTCGAAGCAGAAGCGCGCCATGAGCGAAATCCGGTCGGTGGCCACGGCGGTCCAGAGCTTCGCCACGGACTACGACGTCTTCCCCGACAGCCGGGGCAGGGTCATTCCCCTGAAGGACCTCGACGCCGCGGCCAAGGCCACCAGCGCCCTGGTCTCGGACAAACCCTCCACGATCACGCCCGACTACGTCAGGGTCCCGCCGGTTCTCGACAACTGGGGCAACCCCTACTACTACGCGGGAGACCGGAAGAACTTCGTGATCCTCGACTTCGGCTCGGACGGCAAACCCGACGCCGACACCCAGCGCGTCCTCGACGGCTGGATCGTGGGGGGCGGAGAGCCCAAGAACCTCGCGGCGTCGCCCACCACCCACTGCTACGAGGCCGACATCATCTGGGGGACGGACCAATTCCTCAAAGTGCCCGAGGGCCCCCAGCGCCACTGCGACGATT
Source organism: Acidobacteriota bacterium (assembly GCA_021814355.1). Lineage (GTDB taxonomy): Bacteria > Acidobacteriota > UBA4820 > UBA4820 > DSQY01 > JAEMPZ01. The sequence continues at coordinate 19,197 of JAKAIJ010000011.1, read as the reverse complement.
CCGGCGTGGCAGAGGCGCCGCTCCGCGTGAAGCCGCCCGCCGTCCCCCTACCGCAGCCCGTGAAGACCGCCTCCCCCTCGGCGCCGCCGGAGACGGCGGCCCCGGGCGATCCCGAGAAGGAGGTCATCGGCGACGGGCCGCTGCTGCCGCAATCTCCGGTCAAACCCCAAACGGGGAAGAACGCACCATGGAAAGAGGGAACGCCAGCCCCATAAGCTGGGCTCGCGGGGGCGGAGCCTCTCCGACGGGCGCCAATGGGGCGTCACGCCTCCCAGGCGGCGAGGTCCCGCGCCACGGGGTCGTCCGGCGGGAGCGGTGCCGCGGAGGCGGACTCGGCGATGGAGCCGCCCTCGCGCCACAGGCCCGCGTCGTCGTCCCAATACTCGCAGTTCGCCGACCCGTCCGCCTCCACCACCAGTCGGCAGGTGAGGAGATCGTCCGACAGCCAGACCTTGCGCACCGTCCGTCCGGGCATGGCGCACCTCCTCCGGGCAAGTTTCGGCTCCCGGAGGATAAGATAGGTTCCCGCGGGGAGGGATGCACGCCCCGGAACCGCTCGATGGAGCCTCGCGGCGGGACGCTGGTTTCGGGCGGCCGCATCTGGTAACGTGTCGCGCGTCGCGCGAGGGACGCGGAGGGAGCCATGCTTGGGAAGAAGCGCATCGCCGTCATCGGGTTCGGCACCATGGGCCGGACCCTCGCCGGGGGGCTGGTCCGCGCCAAGGCGGTCTCGCCGTCGCGTCTGGTCGTGACGGGGCGGTCCCGCCGCCCGTCCGACGGGGGGCGCCCCCTGCCGGGCGTCGTCTACCTGGCCGACAACGCCAACGCGGCGCGCGGGGCCGACGTGGTCGTGCTCTGCCTGAAGCCCCGCGACGTGGTGGCGGCGGCCGCGGACCTGGCGGCGAAAGGGGCGCTGGACCACCGGCCGCTCGTGGTCTCCATCGCCGCGGCGGTGGGGACGGCGGCGCTGGAGGCGGTGCTGCCGGCAGGAACGCCCGTGGTGCGGGCCATGCCCAACACCCCCTGCCTCATCGGGAAGGGGATGACCGTGCTGGCCGCGGGGCGCAGGGCCACGGCGCGTCACCTGGGGCTCGCCCGGGAGCTCTTCGCCACGGTGGGAAGGGTCCTGGAGCTGGACGAGAAACACATGGACACGGTGACGGGGCTCTCCGCCAGCGGTCCGGCGTTCATCTTCCTGGTCATCGAGGCGCTGGCCGACGGCGGGGTGATGCGCGGGCTGCCGCGCCAGGTGGCCACGGAGCTGGTGGCCCAGATGACCCTCGGCGCCGCCGAGATGGTTCTTCGCACGGGCAAGCACCCCGCGGCGCTGAAGGACGACGTCACCACGCCAGCGGGCTGCACCATCGCGGGGATCCTCGTGATGGAGGACGGCCGCATCCGGTCGGTCCTGGCGCGCGGCGTCGAGACCGCGGCCCGGGTCGCGGCGGAGCTCGCGCGGTAGGCCGGAACTCCGGGATCGCTACAAGCCTTCGCGTGGCCCCGTCATTCGCCCGAGAGCATCCGCTTGAGCCCCTCGCCGGTGGGGGAGAGGCGGCCCTCCTTCACCGCCACGCGGGCGCGCTCCAGGAAGGCGCCGTTCACCGCGGCGTACCCCGCTTCGTCCAGGGCCGGGTCGTAGTCCAGGTAGGCGAAGTAGTGGTGGCTCCAGAACGGCGAGACGTAGACGATGCCCTCCTGGCGCGCGAAGCGGTCCACGCACTCCAGGAACCGCCGGTCGAGGGGCGCCCAGAAGGACCAGAGGTCGCGCTGGAAAATGGCCTCGTTGGCAGCGATGCTCTGTCCCTCTCCGGGCCCCGCCTTGTAGAGCCAGCACTCGTCCAGGAGAACCGGCTTGCCCGCTTCCCGGGCGAGGCGCGCGGCCTCGTAGGCGGTGCGCAGGGTCCTGCGGCCCAGGGGGTAGAGGTGGAGGGCGATGGCGTCCAGGTCGGTCTCGGCGAGGTAGGCCCGGACGAACCGGATGTCGCCCCAGGTGCCGATCCCCGCGGCTACTTTGGTGCGACCCCGGTCCAGGTCCTTGAGGATGGCACGAAGCATGGCGGCGCGGCCGTCGGGGTCGTTGAGCTGGCGCTTGCCCGTGAGCCGCGCCTCCGTGTCGGGCTCGGCGCCGATGTTGAGGTAGTCGGGGGCCATCTCGCGCAGGATGGTCGCGGTGTGGGCCCGGCGGCCCGCCACGAACCGCTCCCAGCTCAACTCTCCGTAGTCGAACCTCACGCTGGAGAAGGCGGTGTTGGCGAAGAGCACGCCGCTCTCCACGTCGAGGGTCATCCGCCGCTTGCGGACCTCGAGGGCCACCTGGCGGAAGAAGGCGGCGTACTCGGAGGCCCTGGGGAAACCGGGGTCCAAAAGCGGGTAGTTCACGCTCACCGTGACGCCCGTCAGGCCGAGCGCCTGGAACCGGTCGAGGAAGAGCCGGGTGGCCTCCAGCGCCTGGGGCTGCAGGAGCGCCTCGCCACGGTTGGCGTTGGCCGCCAGCAGCTCGCCCGCCCAGACGGGTCTTGGGAAGGCCGGGACGGGCCGCTTCGCCAGGTACCGCTCCCAGCCGTCCAGCGCCAGGCTCTCCAGGGCGTAGAGCCGCCGGTATCTCTCCGGGACCTCCCCCGGACCCCAGGCGGCGCAGACCGCCGCGAAGGCCAAGGCGGCGGAGGCGAAGAGCGCGAAAACCCTTATCCGGGAAACCGCTCGGGAGCCGCGCATGGAGACCTCCTGTTCGAGGGCCATTGTACGCCTCGGCGGAGGTAGAACCCCTTCCGGAATCCACGGGAGGATTCGGCGGCCTACCGTCGCGTGTCCCCGGTTCGGGAAAGGCCGACGACACGAGGTTTGAGGGACGACATCCCGCGGGAATCCGCGCAAGGCTTGCATTCTCGCAAGAAACGTGCGATAAAGAAAGCTCGATCGCGCCCCCGATCCGGGCGGGACGGGACTCCCGAGGGAGTCGGCCGCCCCGAGGACCGCGGGCCCGGCGGTGGCTCCACCGGCAGTCCCACCGCCCTCCCCCAGCACTCGCCGGCAACCCCTCCGCCCCAAGGGAGCCCCCGCGCCCGTCCGGCGGAGACGAAGGACACCCATGCCGTTTTCCGCGTTCGGGCTCCACCCGAAGCTCCTGCTGGCCCTGAAGGGGCTGGGCTTCGAGAAACCCACCCCCATCCAGCAGATGGCCATCCCCCCGCTGTTGCAGGGGCGCGACGCCCTCGGCGCCGCTGCCACCGGCAGCGGCAAGACCGCCGCCTTCCTGCTCCCCATCCTCCACCACCTCCTGGAGAAGCCCCGCGGCGAGACCCGGGCGCTGGTGCTGGCCCCCACCCGCGAACTGGCGGCCCAGATCGCCCAGCACCTGGGCGCGCTGGCGGCCCACACGCCGCTCCGGGGCGCCGCGGTCTACGGCGGCGTCGGGATGGAGCCGCAGGTGCGCGCCTTCCAGAAGGGCGTGGACGTGATCATCGCCACGCCGGGCCGCCTGCTGGACCACTTTCAGTACTCCTACGCCGGCCTCGGCTCGCTGGAGTTCCTGGTCCTCGACGAGGCCGACCGGATGCTGGACATGGGCTTTCTGCCCGACGTCCGGCGCATCCTCGATCGCCTGCCCGCGAAGCGGCAGACGCTGCTCTTCTCCGCGACCCTGCCGCCGCCCATCGTGGAGCTGGCGGGCGTCATGCTGCGCGAGCCGGTGCGGCTCAACGTGGAGCGCAGGTCGGCCCCGGCGGAGGGCATCGCCCACGCGGTCTTCCCGGTGGCCCAGGAGCTGAAGTCCCATCTGCTCCTGGAGATCCTCAAGCGGCCCGAGGCGCGCAGCGTCCTGTGCTTCACGCGCACCAAGCACCGGGCCAACCGGCTCGCGGATTTCCTGGGCAAGCGCGGCGTCGAGTGCGCCCGCATCCACGGCAGCCGCAGCCAGGCCCAGCGGACCGAGGCCCTGGAGGGCTTCAAATCGGGCCGGTACCGGGTTCTGGTGGCCACGGACATCGCGGCCCGGGGCATTGACGTGGAGTCCCTCGGCCTCGTGGTGAACTTCGACGTGCCCGGTGTTCCCGAAGACTATATCCACCGCGCGGGACGGACCGCCCGGGCCGACGCCACGGGCGACGCCTTCACCCTCGTCTCGCCCCAGGAGGAGGGGGACCTGCGCACCATCGAGTCCCACATGGGCAGGCGCATTCCGCGGCGGAAGGTGGAGGGGTTCGACTACGCCCACCGGCCTGCGGAGCGGCTCGAGGTGCCCCTTTCCGAGCGCATCGCGGCCATCCGCGCCCGAAAGGCGGAGGAGAGGGCCCGGGCCAAGGCCAAGGCCGCGGCCCGCGCCCAGCGGGAGCAGGAGGCCGCCGCACGGAGCGCCCGCGGCCAAGCCGCGCCCCAGCGCCCCCGCCGCTCCGCCGCGGTCCGTCCCTCCGCCAAGCCCCCCTCCTCGCCCTTCCGGCCGGCGGGACACCCCACGGCAGACGAGGTGGACGGGAACCGAGTGGTTCCCGACGCAGCGCGACCTGGGCGCTCCCCGTACGCCCCGTTCCGCTCCCGGGACCGCCGGCCTGTGCCGCCCGGGGAGGTGGACGGAAACCGCGATCTCCCCGTGCAACGCCCGGCCCCTCCCGGCGACCGGCGCCGCCACCCCAAGGGCGCCCGGCCGTTCCAGGGCTCCGCACCGGCTTACCCCGCGAGGGGGGCCGACGGCCAGCCCCCCGTGACTACGGCGGGGGTGCGCGAGGACGTCCACCGCTCCCACCGGAACGAGACCGGCGGGCGCAGCAACTGGGGCAAGGCCTGGCGCGAGCGGCTCTCCCGGGGCCACGTCTTTCCCTCCGATCCCCAGGAGTAGACGCGGGCCGCCCGTTGCCGGGAGGGCGCCGGCGGGTGTACCGTTGTCTCAGCGACGAGGCGCGCCCATGAGCCACGGCCCCGGTCCCCAGAGACGGTTCTCCCGCGTTCCCGCGGAGTGCCCGGTGCTGGTCCGGTTCCTGGACGCGGACGAGGCCCAGCGCTACTCCCGGACCCAGGTCGTGGGGCTCGGCGGGTGCAGTTTCATCCACCCCAGAGCTCTCGAGCCGGGGACGGGGGTCCGGCTGGACATCGGCGTCGGCGAGGGGTTGGTGGAGGCGGAGGGACGGGTGGTCTACTCCAAGTCCGAGGGCGCCTGGTTCGAAGTGGGCGTCGAGTTCCTGCGCATCACGCCCGGGGCCCGCGCGCGCCTGGCCACCCTGTTCCAGAAGCTCCCTCCGCAGCCTTGAGGACGGCGGCCCTCGTCCCCGGCCCTCAGGGTTTGACGGCCCGCACCTTCACGCTGACCACCGACTCCGCGGCGGCCCTCACGTCCTCGGGCGGAAGCCCCTCGGCGAGGGCCGCGAGCTCGGAGGCATCGGGAGTGACCGACCCGATGGGATAAGCGCTCTCGGCCACCACCGCCACCTCCCGGAAACCCGCCTCGCGGATGGCCCGCAGGTAATTCTCCTTGAGCATGGCCCCGGAGATGCAGCCCGCGTAGGCCTCCACCGACCGCAGGACGCTCTCGGGCAGCGGCCGCAGGAGGACGAGGTCCGAGACCATCAGGAGGCCGCCCGGCTTGAGCACGCGCAGGGCCTCGCGGAAGACCTGGGGCTTGTCCGGCGAGAGGTTAATGACGCAGTTGGAGATGACCCTGTCCGCCGCCGCATCGGCCACGGGGAGGTGCTCGATCTCGCCCAGGCGGAACTCCACGTTCGTGTAGCCGCCCTTCCTGGCGTTGGCCCGAGCCCTCTCCAGCATGTCGTGGGTCATGTCCACGCCGATGACGCGGCCCGCCGCGCCCACGCGGGGCGCCGCGAGGAAACAATCGAAGCCCGCCCCCGCGCCCAAATCCACCACCACGTCGCCCTCGCGCAGTTCGGCAAAGGCCAGGGGGTTGCCGCAGCCGAGGCCAAGATTGGCGCCCTCGGGCACCGCGGCCATCTCCTCGTTCGAGTAGCCGATCGCCTCGCCCACCGCCCGCACGTCCGCCAAGCCGCAGCAGTTCGTGGCCGCCACGGCCGGGCTAACGCAGCAGCCGTTCTCGCTGCGCGCCACGGTCGCGTAGTGGTCGCGCACCGACCTCTTGATGCTCTCGTGATCCATGGTGACCTTCCTTTCCGGTCCCTTCAGACCGACAGCTCGCGCCGCACCCGCGGCACGAGGCGCTCGCGGATCAGGTCCCGCACCTCGCGGAACTTCTCTTCGGCGTACTCTCCTTCGAACCCGTAGACCACCGGGTCGGGGATGGGCTCGTGGACCTGCCGCACCGCCCCCGGGAAGGCGGGGCAGGCGTCGCGGGCGAAGTCGCACACGGTGAGGACCAGGTCGAACGCCTGGCCCTCGAACTCCCGCACGGACTTGCTCCTGTGCCCCGAGAGGTCCACGCCCGCCTCGGCCATCACCCGGGTCGCCAGGGGGTGGACGAAGCACGGGCGTGTCCCTGCGGAGAAGACCTCCACCGAGTCTCCGAGGTCGCGGCGGAGCCACCCCTCGGCCATCTGCGACCGGCAGGAGTTTCCCGTGCAGAGGACGAGGACGCGCTTCTTCGGCGTCATGGCGCGGCCTCCCCTGCGGGGAACCAGCCCCGGGTCCGGTTGCACACGCTGCACACGGAGAGCATGACCGGCACTTCGACGAGGACACCCACGACGGTCGCCAGCGCAGCCCCGGAGCCCGGGCCGTAGAGCGCGATGGCCGTGGCCACCGCGAGTTCGAAAAAGTTGCTCGCCCCGATGAGGGCGCCGGGCGCGGCCACGGCGTGGGGCACCTTGAGGAGCTTCATCAGGCCGTAGGCGAGGCCCGCGTTGAAGTAGACCTGGATCAGCAGGGGGACGGCGATGAGGACCACGTGGAACGCCTTGCCCGTGATGTTGTCCGCCTGGAAGGCGAAGATGAGCACCAGCGTGGCCAGCAGAGCCAGGATGGTCACGGGGTGGAAGAACGCCAGGTACTTCTTCTCGAACCATTCGGGACCCTTGGCCTTGATGAGCAGGACCCTGCTTAGGCTGCCGAGCGCCAGCGGGATGACGATGAACGCGAAGACGCTGTAGAGCAGGACCTTAAAGGGAACCGTCAGGTTGCTCGCGCCGCTCACGAGGAAGGTCACGATGGGTGCGAACGCCACGAGCATGATGAGGTCGTTCACCGAGACCTGGACCAGGGTGTAGGCCGGATCGCCGTCGGTCAGGTAGCTCCAGACGAAAACCATGGCGGTGCACGGCGCCGCCGCGAGGATGATGGCCCCGGCGATGTACTGGTTGGCCGCCTCGGGCCCGATCCAGGGCAGGAAGAGGTGCTTGAAGAAGAGCCAGGCGATGAAGGCCATGGAGAAGGGCTTCACGAGCCAGTTCACGAAGAGCGTGACCAGGAGCCCCCCGGGCCTCTTCCGGACGTCCAGGATGCTCGTGAAATCTATCTTGAGCATCATGGGGTAGATCATGAGCCAGATGAGCACGGCGATGGCGGCGTTGATCTGGCTCCCCGGGCCGAACTCGAGGCGCCGGACGGCGTCGGTAAAGCCGGGCAGAAGCTTCCCCAGGGCCACGCCCGCCGCCATGCAGGCGGCCACCCAGAGGGTCAGGTATCGCTCGAAGAGGCCGAGTCTGCGGACCTCCGCGTCCGCGCTCACGGCCGCCCCCTCTTCCCGCCCCCGCGCGGCGGACAGCAGGCGAGGAGACCGCGGACTTTCCGGCCGCGCGCCCTGGCCTGGTCCTCGGCGATCTGCGGATCGTCCTCTCCGCAGCAGCGCAGCAGCGGCAGGAGGCGGCGCGCCCGCCCGGCGGCCGGCCGGCCCAGGCGGTAAAACATCCACTTGCCCCGGCGCTCGTTCTCCACGAGGCCCGCGTGCTCGAGCACCGAGAGGTGCTTGCTGACGGTGGACTGGGAGAGCCCCAGCACCGCCACGAGCTGGCAGACGCACAGCTCGCCGCCGTCGAGCAGGGCGAGGATGCGGAGCCGGGCCCGGTCGCCGGCGGCTTTCAGGAGCTTCTCGACGTCCTTCAGCACGATTCCCTCCGCACTCATATCGTTAAATGACGATATGACAATACTACGAAAAAACCGGGTTGTCAAGTTTCGGCGAAAAGCGGGGTGCCTGGGAGGAGAGGATGAGGCGCCGGACCCCGGCTACCCCCGAATCTCCTTGAGCGCCTTGCGCATGGACTTCCGGTAGGTCTTGAGGGCCGAGCGGCCGGCGCGGGTGAGGGCCAGTCGCGTCCGGAGGGGCTCCTCCGCGGCGCGCTTCTCCACGGCGACGTACTTCGCCTCGGAGAGCTTGGCGAGGTGGGCGGCCAGGTTGCCGCGGGTCAGCCCGGTGCTTTTCAGGAGGGTCGTGAAATCCGCCTCGCCCGAAGCCAGGTGGGCCAGGATGAGCAGCCGCGCCGGTTCGTGGATCAGGCGGTCCACCCCGAGGATCCGGTCCGGCTCGGGCCGCCGCGGCGCCTCCTTGCCCATGGGGTCCTCCCTCCGCGGTCCGCGGCCCGCTTCCCACCTGGAGTATAGTCGGCAGTGCGGGCCACCGGAGGGAGTGTGGCCCCCAGGCGGGAACCTGTCAAGGAACGGCCCGCCCGCGAACGACCCTCGCAAGCGGGAAACAGCCGGGAAATAGTCCCCGCCGCCGGCGGGTTCCCGAAGCGCACGCAGCAGAACGGAGGTGCACATGTGGAAGAGAGCCGCTTTCGCGTTGGTCCTCGCGGCGCTGGCCCTGGCGGGCGCCGCGCAGGAGAAGAAGAAGCCCGCCGCCGCGCCCGCGCCGCCCGCCCCGAAGATGCAGGCCATGATGGAGATGTACCGCAAGGCGGCCGCCCCCGGCGAGCCCCACAAGCACCTGGCCAAGATGGTCGGGACGTGGAACGTCTCGGTGAAGGCCTGGATGGGGCCGGGGGAGCCCTCGCTCTCCCAGGGGACCGCCGTCTTCACCTCCCTTCTGGGCGGCCGGTTCGTGGAGCAGCGCTACACCTCCACCTTCATGGACCAGCCCTTCGAGGGGCTGGGCCTCGCCGGGTACGACAACGTGCAGAAGAAGTTCGTCTCCCTCTGGATTGACAACATGGGTACGGGCTTCTTCACCGAGGAGGGGCAGCTGGGGCCCGACGGCACCACGCTGACCACCGCCAGCACCTACAACGACCCGGCCACCGGGAAGGCGAAGCACGGCCGCTCGGTGACCCGCTGGCAGGACGACGCCCACTTCACGGTGGAGATGTACGATACGGCCCCCGACGGCAAGGAGGTGAAGGCCATGGAGCTGGCCTACGCCAAGCGGGGCGGAAAGCCCGGCCGCAAGTAGGCCCGCGCGGGGCGTTTTTTCCCGCGCGCCCTACTGCGTCGAGCGGGGAGGGACACCCCTTCCCGCTCGGCGCGGGGCCCGCGGTGCCGGCGGTCGGGAGCTATTTCCGCCCGCGGGGCTCCGGGCCCTCGCCCTCGCGGGGCCGGGCCTTCCCGCTCCGGCGCTCCTCGACGGCCCGGCGCAAAAGGTACTCGATCTGGGCGTTGACGCTGCGCAGCTCCGCGGCGGCCCAGCGCTGGAGCTCGTCTCGGAGCTCCGGGCTGATGCGCAGAAGGAAGGGCCGCTTCTCCGCCACCGCTCTGCCCTCCGCCTTAGAGGGGCTCGACCGCCCCGGTTGTGCCGCAGCGCATCTCCACGACCGCGCGGACATTCGGCGCGCGGACGAGGATTCCCCACGCGACGCCCTGCGCCTCGATGCGGAACGCCTTGGACGAAAACGCGGCGGTGACCGTCATGGCGCCTCCTCCCCCGCGGCCCTCGACCACGGAGCTAGTAGAGCGACCCGGCGTTCAGGACGGGGTGGGCCGACTTCTCGCCGCAGAGCACCACGAGAAGGTTGGAGACCATCTGGGCCTTCCGCTCGGAGTCGAGCTCGACGATCTTGCGGGACGAGAGCTTCTCGAGGGCCATCTCCACCATCCCCACGGCCCCCTCGACGATCTTCTGGCGGGCGGCGATGATGGCGGATGCCTGCTGTCGCTGGAGCATGGCGCCGGCGATCTCGGGGGCGTAGGCCAGGTGACTCAGGCGGGCCTCGATCACGCGGACGCCGGCACGGGCGAGCCGGGTCTGGAGCTCCTGCTCGAGGGCGGCGGAGACCTCGTCAATGTTGCCGCGCAGGGAGATGGACTCGGCCTCCGCGGTCTCCCACGCGTCGTAGGGGTAGGCGGTGGCGAGGTGGCGCAGGGCCGACTCGCTCTGGACCGTCACGTAGTCGTTGTAGTTCTCCACCTCGAAGCAGGCGGCGAAGGTGTCCTCCACCTTCCAGACCACGACGGCGGCGATCTCGATGGGATTGCCCGCCTTGTCGTTCACCTTGAGCTTCTCGCTGTTCAGGTTGTGGTAGCGTAGCGACGCCTTCCGCTTCTGGTAGAAGGGGTTCACCCACCAGAAGCCGTTCTGCTTCGCGCTCCCCTTGTACTCGCCGAAGAGGGTCAGCACCGCGGACTCGTTGGGCTGGATGATCAAAAACCCCGCGGAGATCAGGATGTTGCCGATCATCAGCAGGGCGAGTCCGATGATGGCGGGAACGCCGAGGGCGGGTTCGAGCGTGCGGTTGCCCAGGTTCGACACCACCCCGATGAAACTGAAGAGGAGAACGGGGTAGAGCAGGATGTTCACGAACAACATGCCCCAGCCGGAGGCGGGACGGGTCACGATCTCTTTGCTCATGGCGGGTACCTCCCTCCATCTTTGGTATATAAATAATATCATAAAGAAATCATCTTGTCAAGGGGCGCGCAAGGAAGGCGAAGCGTGGCCCGAAAAGCGTGAAATTCAAAGGCAGAAACGTTCGGCTTGCGGAGCCCCGCGCGACTCCGGCCCCGCCATGGGGGCCTCTTCGGCCACCCGGAGACCCGCGAGGATGGCCGCCGCCGCCGCGAGCGAGCGATGCCGGGATCACCAAACTCACGGGTCCCCACATCCTCCGCCATTGCTTCGCCACCCGCTTCCCGGAGACGGGCCAGGAGACCCGCACCGCCCAGGAGTTGCTAAGCCACAACAACATGAGCGCCGCCACGATCTACACCCACGTCCTCAACCGGGGCGGTTTGGAAGTTGTCAGCCCGGCAGACGCGGATTAACATGGGTGATCATGCAGAGTGTCACCATGCTTTGTTTGGCGGGCTATCCCGGTGGCTCAATCGGGAGGGTAGCGAGAAAATGGGCCCAACTAACTGAAAAAGTGATGGATGCAGGAAGGCTCAAAAAACATGATAGGCTGCCGCCCCAGGACAGCCCGCCGATTCCGCAGCCTATTCTCGCGGGCTAATATATATATGTTAGGTGCCTTAAAAGGAGGTACGTGCATGTCCCGCGCTACTATCCCTGGTAGTGTCCTAATTTGAAACGGGGGGCGGACCGGAGGGAAGACCCTTCCGGTCCGCCGGGTTCTCTTGATTACGAGTAGACGATAGGAGCGTTGTATGCCGCCTTCACCAAACCGACTCCCTGCTCACAAGCAGCCCTGCTCGCGTATCCTTCGCCGGAGTCAGCAACAATCCGGTTGTTCGCAGCCCAAAGACGCCAGCGCCACTGACCAGCCTTATCCTGGTAGACATGAAACCTCATTGGACACTCCTTACAGGGGCAAAGATCGCCGTGGAGGATGGCAAGTTTTCACTTGCCGCTACTATCACGATGGCGCTTGGTGGGGGGTGGACGTGCCAGCCTATGGTATGGAAGATGCCCGTAGCAGACTCCAGAAAATGCCGCTTGCTCAAATAGACGGGACGCTAGAAGCGGAGATACCAGCCTTTCCCACCGCCTCATTTCTACTAACCGCGTGGTGCGCTCTAAAGAACTTTCTGGCGCGATTTTCTCGGAGTTCATAGAGCCTCCTTAGAAGGAATAAGAGGTTTCGGCCAGAAGGGTCTTAATGGTCCAGGGCTGGGACGTAAGGCCCGCGGCCATGGCGGGCGTAGCGCGAAGGGTGCGATGAACCCGGCAAAAGTTGTAATGGGCGAAGTGCAACGCAATTGCCGCATGGAAGTTCTCCAACTTCTTGCTGAAGGCGTTCGTCAACCGGGTCAGTCTGCGCACCTGCATCCTCATGGTGAGGTTCTGCCGCTCAACATAGCTGGTGGAGATATCCTCGAAGTCGGGTGTCCCGACGACCGCCGTGCGCTTCGTAGAGACCACCTTGGGCGGGCTGTACCTACCGGGACCAGGAGCGGCGGCCTCGTAGGACTTTACGATCTGTCCGTAGTCCACGTCACGGAGCCCAAAAGCCCCCTCCACCGCCGCCACGTAGGCAGGAAGCGAATCGGACGACAACTGGACGCGGTTCTGGAGCCGCGCTGAAAGGTCGCCAAGAAACGCCTGGGCGGTCGGAAGGTCGCGTTTTCCGATGACGTAGGTGGGGACGAGCTTGCTGTCGGCATCAATAGCCACGAACGTCCAAACGTCCCCAAACTTCGAGCGGTCGTCTCCCGGGAGAAGGTGCCGCTGCTTCTTCCCGATGAACCCCCAGATTTCGTCTACCTGGATTCTCAGGCAAGGAAGGTCTCTCATGGTTCGGTTGAGCAGGTTCTCGCAATCCGTCCCCACCGCCCCCAGGAGGCGCATGACGGTGTCGCGGTGGACCCCGGTCATCCTCTCGGTAGACCGGATGGAATTGCCTTCTACCAACGCCGACAGCACGGCGAGGCGCTTCTCTTCCTTAAGAGCGTTCATTGCAATTCCCCTTTGAAGACCTTATAATGAGGAGGTGGTGGACCACCCGGGAGTCGAACCCGGCGGCGCTGGGTTGTAGGGACCTGACCGGCGAACCTGCGTGGCCCATCGTTGTACCTCCTGAGCGCCCCCTCTGCTTGGCGGCTGGTGGGGCGCTCTTTCCATAATATAACCCATACGCGCTCTTTTGTCAAGGCGCATTTGTGGCACATCGTATCGGCACAGATGATTGTTCTGTCGTGGCACTACTTGACAGCGTGTCCTGGACGAGTTATATTGGAGGAGCAGGAGGACCCGATGTCAGAAGACGTCCACACCATTAAGAACCAGCAGGGCAGGAGTCCCAATTTCCCCTCGTTGTCACTACAGCAAGCCCTTGATAAAGCTGGGGTTCTCAATTCGAGAGTGGGGACCAGCGACGTCGCGCTCGATGCAGCGGTTCGGCTTTGGGGGCTGAAACCACGAACTGGCGCTGCCAATCTAACTGTCGCAGCCTTAAAGGCTTACGGGCTTACTGAAACGACGCGAAAAAGCGGGGAAGTTCATATCAGGCTGACCACCATGGGGCTCAACTTACTAAAGAGACCTGATGGGCCAGAGAGGAACAGGGAGTTGAAGGAGGTTGCTCTCAAGCCAACGGCGTTGCGCAAGTTGTGGGCTGAATACGGCGGAGGTCCACTAGATGATGGCGTTGCTTTCCACTTCCTCACGGTTACCAACGACCCGAGATTTACTGATGGTGGTGCCCGTCAGTTGCTCCGTGTTTATAGAAGCAACCTGTCATTTGCAAACCTGGCTGGAAGTGCTATATTGTCTGAGGGAGATGGTGACGACGCCCCCGAATCAAGGGAAACAGCGTCTCGACTCAATCCCGAGTCGGGGCGGCCTTCCCCTTCGGAGTCCTCCCCGCGGAGGCCGATCATGCAAACTGCTCTGGCGCATGGTGCCCAGCCATCCAAGCAGTTCAGCTTCGATGTGACAGAGGGGCAATGCTATGTCCAAGTTCCAGCCCCCCTGAGCGACGAAAGCATTGAGGTGTTTGAGGGCTGGCTCGATCTCATCAAGAAACAGGTCCAGCACCTCAAAACGAAGCCTCCGGAGGCTGGGGAGCGTTGACCACCACTGAAGTAGAAGTGCTAAAGAAAGCCATCCTCGACCTCCATAGATGCGAGTCCAGTTGGCTTGAATCCGTGCCGGTCACGGAGACCTTTGAGAGCAAGGTGGTCTGGACCGGAGAGGTCCAGGTCTTCGAACTTCACGGCCACCCTACCGCGTCCAGGTGCTACGCGTGGTCCTCGGCCATAGAGGGAAGCCCCAGGAGGAAGTTCTACGCGGTGCTTCATGTGCCACCGGTGGATTCTCCGATCGCCGCCGTGCGGGCCTCCATTGTCGGGGACCATAAGAGCAAGAAATAGCCCTCCGATTCAAATTAGGACACTACCCTATCCCTGATTCAGCTGCTTTGGATCCTCACTCTATCGGGAGTAACATGCTAACGTTTCTCTGTCCTCACTGTGGCGCGGGCACGCAGAACAATCTCCTGTGGCATAACCCACAGGCCTACCAAGAGCCGTTTGTGCTTAAGGTCGAAGGGCAAAGAGAGTACCGCACAAATGCGGTGTTTCAACAATTTGTATACCAATGTGTCGTATGTACGAAGGCAACCTACTTTCTCCGAAAGAATGTACCACCAATTAAGCAAGCTAGCTCTGGTCCTGGCAACGGCATGGGGATACCGTCCTATGTCTTTAGGGGGCATGTTGCGGTGGTCCATCAGCATCCTGTTCCGACTGTTCATGTCCATCCGGCCGTCCCAGAAGCAGTGGCGGGGGCCACCGACGAAGCAGAGAAATGCTACTCCATTGGGGCCTACAATGCCTGCGCAGTCATGCTGCGACGTGCAGTTGACAGCTTGTGCCAAGACAGGAAAGCAGAAGGCAACGATCTGTACAATAGGCTCAAGTACCTCAAAGACAATCAACTAATCACGCCGGACTTGTGGGAATGGTGCGAAGAGCTCCGAATCTTGGGAAAGAGCGGTGCCCACCCAGAGTGGCAAGACGCTACCCGTGAAGAAGCTGAATATGCGCTGCGGTTTCTCCGCGAAATTCTCCGCTACATTTATGTTAATCCGCACGAGCGTGGGCAGCGGCGGTTAAAGGAAAATAAGGCACTAAAAGATGAATAAGGCACCTAACCAGCAGTGTCAACGGACCGGTCCACGGGGTTGCTTCATCTAATGCCCTTTGTGGGGAGTCCAATGCACCAACGGCTTGTCACGCTTAGCTTTGCCCGGCCCGTTGCACGCGGCGTTAGGCCCCTAATAGGCTTGCATTCTGTCCAGGTATGACCTATCGTAGTACCGGAGGTGCTTCATGCCGGTTGCAAAGATTGCCGTTTCCATTGATAACCGAGTAGTGCATAGGCTTGACCTTCTTGTTCGCAAAGGTCTGTTCCCGAGCAGAAGCCGCGCTATCCAAGAGGCACTGGAGAGCCAACTCCAACGCCTCGACAGAAACCGCTTGGCAAGAGAATGCGCGAAACTCGACGTCTCTCACGAAAGGCGAATGGCCGAAGAAGGTATATCTGTCGAGGTCGAACAATGGCCCGAATACTGAGAGGCGAGATCCATTGGGCCAACCTCAATCCCACCAAAGGCAAAGAGCAGGCCGGTCTTCGCCCGGTTCTTGTTCTCAGCCAAGATGTTTTCAATGAACATTCTGGCACGGTCATCGCGGTAGCCATAACCAGCCAAGCTCCCAAGGCCGGGTTTCCGCTCACGCTTGAACTAACAGAGAGCCATCTTCCAAAGCGTTCATGGGCAAAGATCAGCCAAGTGCGCACCCTCTCCACAGAACGCCTGTGCGGCAAGTTGGGCAAAGCGTCTTTTGGTGAAATCGAGCAAGTAGTCGAAGGCCTTAAAGAACTGATCGGGGCCTAACCACGCGTTGTAGCGGACCGGTCCGCAGGCGGACCAGTCCGCTCCGGCCGGAGCTTGCCGCTGGCTTTGGAGTTGGTCGGTCGTGCCCGGCCGCTAAACGCGGGGCGGAGAGAAAAAGTGGCAGAACCTACCGCCGGAGTTCTTAAGGCGCTTGCGCAGTCGGGGCTTCTGCTTAACCAGCACACGTCGTCGCCTAATGTGGTCACGCTTGTCACCGGCGAAATCCTGCGTACCTCGTGGTGGTCCCATCCAGAAGGGCGCCTCATTTATGCGGTGCTGTCGGACCTCTCCGAGCATCCTGACGTTCTATTCACGAAGCTCCTTTACCGTAAGATCACGCTCGTGCATAGAGATCTCTGGCCCGCCCTTCTGTCGGTTGCCTCGGGCAATGAGGCGTGGCAGCTTCTTGGTCTCTCGGCCGCTGCAAGAGACTTGTGGACGAAGGTCAACAAATCCACGGTGCCGATCCTTGCTGCGGGGCGGACGGTCAAGGAAATAGAGTTCAGGCTCCTTGCGCGTACCGTTGAGGTCCACACAGAATCGGGCCGTCATCAGATCGCCCTAGAACCATGGTCCGTGTGGGGCCGGCGTGTCGCCGTCAAGCGTTTGCGGTCCTCCGAGCTCGGTCGTCGAGAGATCGAAACGGCAGTCAGCGCACTCGGCATCCCCTCTTCCGCGCTCCCTTGGGCCGCCACTTAACCGCGTTGCCGCGGACCGGCCCGCGGAGCGGGGAGCCCATCAGAGGAGCGGGCTCAGGAGGTTCAGGGCGGACTCCGCGAGCCGCTGGAGGCTGTTGCCCTTCTCCACGGAGTCGAGGGAGACCGCGTCGCTGTGGCGCAGGTCCTCCTCGAAGAGCTCGGCCAGGCGGGCGTTGGGGCCGCGGCCGTGGAGGAAGCAGCTCACCTCGAAGTTGAGCTTCAGGCTGCGGGTGTCGAGGTTGGCGCTGCCCACGGCGGCCCCCAGGCGGTCGAAGACCCAGGTCTTGGCGTGGAGGACGCAGGGGCGGTACTCGAAGATCTTCACGCCGGACTTCAGGAGGGAGGGGAAGTAAGAGCGCCCGGCGAGCCGCGTCCAGGGGAGGTCGGCCTTCCGCGGCACGAGCAGCCGGACGTCCACGCCGCGGTAGACCGCCGTCCTCAGCGCCGTCTGGGTGGAGGAATCGGGGATGAAGTAGGGGGTGGTGATCCAGACCCGCTCCCGCGCGGCGTTGATGGCCACGAAGAAGGCGTCCCGGGTGACGTTCTGCTCGGTGTCGGGGCCGCCCGCCACCACGGCGCAGAAATCCGGGCCGGCCGGGTCGAGGCCCTCCGCCTCGCGCCAGCAGAGGTAGTCGCGCTCGGCGAGCGCCTCCCCCGTGCTGAAGAACCAGTCCTCCAGGAACACCTCCTGGAGCTGGGAGGCGGCGGGGCCCACGAGCCGCACCCCCATGTCGCGCCACTCCCGCGTGTAGCAGTCGCCGACGTTGAGCCCGCCGGTGTAGGCCGCGTGGCCGTCGGCCACGGCGATCTTCCGGTGGTTCCGGAAGTTGATGCTGAGCGAGCGGCGCAGAAACTTCATCGGCGCGAAGAAGGCCACGCGGCCCCCCGCCCGGATCAGCGGCCGCAGAAAGGCGTCGCCGGTGCGCGCGCTCCCCAGGGCGTCGAGCAGCAGGCGCACCTGGACGCCCTCGCGGGCCCTCGCCACCAGAAGGTCCCGGAACCGGGCGCCCGCGGCGTCGGGCTCCCAGGTGTAAAAGAGAAGGTGAAGGTGGTGCCGGGCGCCGCGGAGGAGCTCCTCCAGGGCCGCGTAGGTCTCGTCGCCGTCCCTCAAGAGGGTCACCCGGTTCCCGCCCACGAAGGGGAAGATCCCCGAGGCCTCCGCCGCCGGAAGCCGGCGGAAGGGCAGCGGGCTCTGCTCGAGGCCGGCGGCGGGCAGCGCGCCGGGCCGCAGCTCCGCGAACCCCTTGGCGATGCGCGCGCGGGCCTGGGCGCGGCGGCGGCGCTTGCGCTTGAGGTGGGCCCGGCCGATGAGCCACCAGGCCGCCACGCCCACGAAGGGCAGGGCGACGAGGGAGAGGGTCCACGAGAGGGCCGAGAGGGGCTGGCCCCGCCGCTCCAGCAGGACCGACGGCACGGTGAGCAGGGCCATGAGTTCGGCGGCGAGGGTGAGCAGGATCCAGCCGGTGAGGTCCCAGCCGATCCCGTGGACCGCCTGCAGGAAGAGGTGCACGGCGCCTCCCGGAAGAGATCCAGCGTAGCAAAAAGCGGCGGGAGCGGCGAGCGGAAGGCCCCGAAGGGCAAACCCGGCGCTCCCATGCGGAGCGCGGGAAAGAGGCCCCCTTCCCGTTTGGACGAATCTCAGCGGGACGCGGCCCCCTTGCCGGCGGCGAGGGAGCGGACGCCGGTGTAGACGCCGCGGACCACCTCGGCCATGCGGGGGTAGTCCAGCGTCTCCGCGGTGTCCTGGGCGGAGTGGTAGCGCGGGTTCCGCAGGAAGGCCGTGTCGGTGACCATGAGGGCCGGGTAGCCCGCCAGCCAGAAGCTGGAATGGTCCGAGAGGTCCAGGCCCGGCACCGGGAAGGGGGCGCACACGGAGCGCACGGGCACGCCGCCCCCCGCCGCCATGGCCCGCTTGAAGGCGCGGATGGCCCCGCGCTCCCGGAAGCGCCCCACCACCGCGATGAAGTCGCCCCGGGAGGGATAGAGCAGGTTCAGCAGCGGCAAGGGCACCCGCTGGCTGTTGGGCTCGTCCGTGAAGCAGCCGAGCATCTCCAGGCTCACCATCAGCCGCACCGGCGCGTTTTCGCGGCGCAGGGCGTCGGCGTGGTGGCGGCTGCCCATGTCGGGGCTTCCGAAGAGCTCCTCGTGGGGGTAGGCCGCCAGCTCGACGCACCCGGCGGGCGGGTTCCGGCCCAGCAGGCGCGCCAGCTCGAGCAGGCCCGCCACGCCGCTGGCGTTGTCGTCGGCGGCGGGGTGCGGGCCGTGGGCGTCGTAGTGGGCGCCCACCACCAGGACCGGCGGGCCCTCGGGGCCGAACCGCGCCAGGACGATGCGGCAGGGGACCTTCGCCACGCGGTAGCCCTGTTCGGCCACGCGCCCGCCCGACTCCCGGAAGGAGGCGGCCGCGTAGTCCGCGGCCCTGTCCAGGTTCTCGGGGTGGGCGTAGTCGCGCGGCGCGCACCGCTCCGAGAGGTACCGGACGTGGGCTTCGAGGCGGGCCGGGTCCGCGGGCGGCGCGGGGGTCCGCCGGGGCGGAAAGAGGATGGGCTGGGTCAGCGCCAGGGCCAGGACGGCCACCGCGGCCAGCAGCAGCCCCAGGATGATCAGGTCCCACATTCGGCGTCTCCTCCTCGATTCCAACACGTCCCGGTCGTCCTCAAACATCGTAATCCCCTTCATCGCCGCCCAAGAAGTGTCTATCAGTACAGTTTCTATCTAAACAATCTGAGCCCTAAAAAAATGGACCTACGGCCCGCCGTGGGGGTCGGCTCCTACCGGCGGCGCAGCGCCGCCCGGATCTTCTCGAGGGTCCGGACGAGCATCTCGCGCTCCCGCTCCGACAGCGGCCTCCGCCGCTCGTGGCCGCGTGCCCCGGATCG
>JAKAIJ010000201.1 GCA_021814355.1 Acidobacteriota bacterium | reverse complement strand
CGCGGGGTTCCGGCGCCGCCAAGCCCAGGCGACGGCCGCCGCCGCGAAGGCCGCCGCGGCCGCGAGCTGGGAAAGGGAGACCGTCCCGCCGAAATAGAGCCCCCGCACGGCGTCGCCCCGCCAGAACTCGAGGATTCCCCGGGCGGCCGCGTAGCCGAATACGTAGACCAGGAAAGCCTGGCCGATGAAGGCGCGGCGCGCGAAGAGCCAGAGGAGAACCCCGAAAAGAAGCAGGTCCGCGGCGCTCTCGTAGAGGGGCCAGGGGTGGATGCGGGTCCCGTCCGCGCAGAGGTCCACGGCGGGGAAGACGAGGCCCCAGGGAAGGGTCGTGGGCTTGCCGTAGCAGCAGCCCGCGAAGAAGCAGCCCCAGCGCCCGATCCCCTGGGCGAGGGGGAGGGCCACCGCGGCCACGTCGGCCGCCCGCCAGAAGGAGATCCCCGCCCGGCGCATGTAGAGGAGGGCCACCGAGACGCCCCCCGCGAACCCGCCGTAGAAGGCCCCGTAGGAGCGCAGGTTCTCGACCAGGAACCGCACGGGGTGGTCGGCGAACTCCCGGAAATCGCCCAGGATAAGGGCCACCTTGGCCCCCGCGAAGGAGGCGAGCAGGGCGTAGACCAGAAGGTCCGTGAGCTTGTCCCGGTCGAGGCCCGCCCGGGGCGCGAGGCGCCGCGCGAGCCCGAGCGCCGCGAGAGCGCCCGAGGCCAGGATCACCCCGTAGGTGCCGACGGGGAAGCCGAAGAGCTTAAACAGAATCGGGTGCATCCGCGCCCCCCTCTGGCTCCTTCGCGAAGAGGGTGCGCAGAAGGAGCAGGACGATGCCGGTGGAGAGGCAGGCGTCCGCCACGTTGAAGGCGGGCCAGCCCCAGCTCCCCGACGGGAGGTGGAAGTAGAGGAAATCCACCACCCCGCCGAGGCGGAACCGGTCCGCCAGGTTTCCCAGCGCCCCCCCGAGGATTGCCGAGAGGAGGGCGAGTTCGAAGCGCGTCCGGGCCTTCGCGAAGAGGTAGGCTAGGAATCCCAGGCCGGCCAGCGGCAGCAGGGAGAAGAGGGCCAGGCGGGGAACCGGCGAGAGCCCCTGCAGGCTGCCCCAGAGGCCGCCCGTGTTGAGCCAGTGGACCAGGGAGAACCAGGAGGTGACGGGCCGACTCGCCCCCGGCGCCACGGCCGCGGACAGCCACGCTTTCGTGGCCTGGTCCAGCGCGAGCACGAAGGCGCTCACCGTCAGAAAACCCCACCGGCGCATGGCTATCTGGCACCCGTGACGGCGGCGCAGCGGGGGCAGAGGGGGGCGGCGGTCACCATCCAGCAGCGCGGGCACTTCTCGCCGGGGGCCGCCGCCACCTCGACTTCGGTCTCCCCGCCCGTCTCCGCGCCCAGCTCCACCGCCGAGACGATGAACAGTTCCGGAAGAGTCTCCCGGTATCTCTCGGCGAGGGCCGCCGTCTCCGCGTCACCGGGTTTCAGAACCACCCTGGCCTCCAGCGCCTTGCCGATCTCCCCGCGCCGGCGGGCCTCCTCCAGCGCCTTGTTCACGATGTCGCGCAGAGCGCGGAGCCTCTCCCATCGCGCCACGAGCGCCTCGTCCCCGGCACCCGCGGGCGTGGGGAAGAGCGCCATGTGGACCGAGGGGCACTCGCGGCCCGCCAGATGGTCCCAGGCCTCCTCGGCGGTGAAAGGCAGGACCGGGGCCAGGAGCCGCAGGAGGGCGTCGGCCGTCCGGTGGAGGACCGTCTGGGCGGAGCGACGTCCGGACGAGGCGGGGGCGGAGCAGTAGAGGCGGTCCTTCAGGATGTCGAGGTAGAAAGCCGAGAGGGTCACGGCGCAGAAGCCGAGCACCTCGTGGTAGACCACGTGGAAGGCGAACTCGTCGTAGGCGCGGGTCACCCGGGCGACGAGGCGGTCCAAGAGGCTCAGGATGTACCGGTCCATCTCGACCAGCGCCCCCGGCGCCACCGCGTCCCTCTCCGGGTCGAAGTCGTAGAGGTTGCTCAGGAGGTAGCGCAGCGTGTTCCGGATCTTCAGGTAAGCCTCGGAGTTGCGGCCGATGAGGTCCCAAGAGAACCGCACGTCGTCGCGGTAGTCCACCATGGAAACCCACAGGCGGAGGATCTCCGCGCCCGCCTTCTTCACGACCTCCTCGGGGGCGATGACGTTGCCCGTGGATTTGGACATGGCCCGGCCCTCGCCGTCCAGGACGAAGCCGTGGGTGATCACCTGCCGGTAGGGCGGGGCCCCGTCAAGCATCATGGCCGTCAGCAGCGAGGTGTGGAACCAGCCCCGGTGCTGGTCGCTCCCCTCGAGGTAGATCTCGGAGGGCCAGGGGTGGTCGGCGTCGTGGCCGAGGACGGCCCGGTGGCTTACCCCCGAGTCGAACCAGACGTCCAGGATGTCGGTCTCCCGGCGGAAAGTCGAGCCGCCGCACTTCGCGCAGGCGTACCCGGCGGGCAGGAACCGGGAGGCGTCGCCCTCCCACCAGACCCCCGCGCCCCGGGCCTCGATCTCGTTGCCCACCGCCTTGAAGAAGTCCTCGTCGCGGACGAACTCGCCGCATGCCGAGCAGGAAAGGACCGTGATGGGGACGCCCCACCGCCTCTGGCGGGAGACGCACCAGTCGGGCCGGTTCTCCACCATGCCGTAGATACGGTTGCGCCCCCAGGGCGGAACCCATTTGGTGTCATCTATGGCCCGCAGCGACCGGGCGCGCAGGTCGCCCCGTTCCAGGGACATGAACCACTGCTCGGTGGCCCGGAAGATGAGCGGGTTTTTGCAGCGCCAGCAGTGAGGGTAGCTGTGGCGCAGGGAGCCGGCCGCCAGGAGGGCTCCGCGCGCCTTGAGGAGCGCCACCACCTCGGGGTTGGCGTCGAAGACCTGTCTCCCCGCGAAGTGCTCCACCTCGGCCGTGAAAACTCCTCGTCCGTCCACCGGCGAGAGGATGGGGAGGCCGTACTTCACCCCCGAGAGGTAGTCCTCCTGGCCGTGGCCGGGCGCCGTGTGGACGCACCCCGTCCCCGTGTCCGCCGTGACGTAGCTCGCGAGGATACCCGCCGAGTCCCGATCCAAGAAGGGGTGGCGGAACCGGAGCCCCTCCATCGCTTGGCCCGCAAAGGAGGCCGACACCTCCCCCTTCAGGCCGGTCTCCCGGAGGAAGGAGGCCAGGAGGGCCCGCGCCACGAGGTAGGTCCCGCCGCCGCACCGCACGGCCACGTACTCGAAGGCGGGGTGGAAGGCGATGGCCAGGTTGGCCGGCAGGGTCCAGGGGGTGGTGGTCCAGATCACCGCGGCCGCGTTCTCGGGGACCCCCGCGGGCAGGCGCCCGGCCTGGCCGGCGGCGAGGGGGAAGGCGACATGGACCGTGGGGGAGGTGCGCTCGGCGTACTCCACCTCCGCCTCGGCGAGGGCCGTTTCGCAGTGGATGCACCACTGCACCGACTTCATCCCCTTGTAGGCGTAGCCCCGCCGGAAGCACTCCGCGAAGGAACGGGCGATGGCCGCCTCGTAGCCGTAGTCCATGGTCCGGTAGGGACGGTCCCACTCCCCGAAGATCCCCAGCCGGACGAACTCGCGCCGCTGGGCCTCGATAAACTTCTCGGCGTAGGCGCGGCAGGCCCTTCGGAAGGCGTGGACCTCCATGTCGCGCACCTTGCGCCCCTGCTCTTTTTCGATCTGCAGCTCGATGGGGAGTCCGTGGCAGTCCCACCCAGGCCGGTAGGTGACCCTGAAGCCGGCCATGGTCCGGGATTTCACGACGAAATCCTTCAGGATTTTGTTGAGGGCGTGGCCCAGGTGGATGTGGCCGTTGGCGTACGGCGGCCCGTCGTGGAAGGAGAAGACCGGCGCCTCGGCCCGCGCCGCCTGGATCCGCCCGTAGATCCCCCCCCTCTCCCAGCGCGCGAGCATCTCCGGCTCGCGCTGGGTCAGGTTGGCCTTCATGGGGAAGCCGGTCTTGGGCAGGTTCAGGGTGTCTTTCCAGTCGGTCGCCACGAGAGCCTCCTCAAAACCTTGATTTTACATGGTTAAGAAGGATTTCTCAAGGGTGACCGCGCCCTTGAGCCCCCAAGCGGCGGGCTTTGCGCCATATGGCGCGGCCCCGCGGTGCAAGTGTCTCACCCGCCTTGACATGGCAAGGGGGGTATGGTTAACTCGCGCCTTTTGGCGGGCGCCCGCCCGCCGGCTCCGAGGGGTGACTTGTGATGGCCTATCTGCCGATCGGTATTTTCCTGGGAATCGCCCTGGCGATCGTGCCGCTCACGCTGCTGATCGGGGCGCTGCTGCGCCCCAGGCGGTTCGACTACGTCAAGCTCCAGCCCTACGAGTGCGGCATCGAGATGCGCGAGTCCCCCCGCGGAAACGTCTCGGTCCACTTCTTCCTCGTGGCCGTGGTCTTTCTGGTCTTCGACGTGGAGACGATCTTCCTCTTCCCCTGGGCGGTGGCCTTCGACAGGCTGGGCCTCTTCGGGGTGGTGGAGGTCTTCGTCTTTCTCGCCCTCCTGGTCGCGGCGTACCTTTACGCCTGGCTGAAGGGGGCCCTGAGGTGGGAAGAATGAGCCAGGATCAGGCTCCCAACGGCGCGGCCTACCCCTCCTGGGTGGGGATGGCCAAGCTCGACCTCCTCTTCGACTACAGCCGTCGCAACAGCCTGTGGCCCATGACCTTCGGGCTGGCGTGCTGCGCGATCGAGATGATCAGCACCTCCTGCTCGCGGTACGACATCTCCCGCTTCGGCTCGGAGGTCTTCCGCCCGTCGCCGCGCCAGTCGGACGTCATGATCATCGCGGGCACGATCTCCCTGAAGATGGCGCCTATCGTGAGGCGCCTCTACGACCAAATGCCCGACCCCAAGTGGGTCATCGCCATGGGGAGCTGCGCCATCAAGGGCGGCCCCTACGACACCTACGCGGTGCTCCAGGGAGCGGGCCTCATCGTCCCGGTGGATGTCTACGTGAGCGGATGCC
>JAKAIJ010000200.1 GCA_021814355.1 Acidobacteriota bacterium | reverse complement strand
CTCTACGCCGACATGGGCCACTTCGGAAAGGGACCCATCCGACTTGCATGGTACGCCGTGGTCCTCCCCGCGCTCGTGCTGAACTACTTCGGGCAGGGGGCCCTTCTGCTCGCCGACCCGTCCGCGGAGCGCAACCCTTTCTTCCTGCTCGCTCCCGAGTGGTTCCGTTACCCACTCGTGTTCCTCTCCGCCGTTGCCACGATCATCGCTTCCCAGGCGGTGATCTCGGGGAGCTTCTCGCTCACGCGGCAGGCGGTCCAACTCGGCTATTGCCCGCGCCTTGAGATCCGCCACACCTCCTCGGAGGAGATCGGCCAGATCTACGTCCCCGCGGTCAATTGGGCCCTTATGCTGGCGACCATCGCGCTCGTTCTGGGCTTTCAGAACTCGGACCGGCTCGCGGCCGCTTACGGCATCGCGGTGACGACGACGATGCTCATCACCACCCTGCTCTTCTACGCCATCATGCGCGAGCGGTGGGATTGGCCCCTCTGGGGGGCCGTCCCCCTCACCGGGGCGTTCTTGGTCGTGGACACGGCCTTCTTCGGGGCCAACATCATCAAGGTGGCCCACGGCGGCTGGGTCCCGCTCCTCATCGCCGCCGCGGTCTTCACCCTCATGGCCACCTGGAAGCGGGGGCGGACCATCCTCGCGGACCGGCTCATGGCCGAATCCATGCCGGTGGAGCTCTTCATCGGCGACGTGGAGAAGAACCCCCCGCTCCGGGTCCCAGGCACAGCGGTCTTCATGACGGGGAGCCCCCGGGGTGTCCCTCCGGCGCTGCTGCACAACCTCAAGCACAACAAGGTGCTGCACGAGAGGGTCGTGTTCCTGACGGTCCAGACCGAGGAGGTCCCCCATGTCCGGGACGACGCCCGGATGGAGGTGGAGGACCTGGGCAACGGGTTCTTCCGCCTGCACGTCCGCTTCGGGTTCATGCAGACCCCCAACATCCCCCAGACCCTGAAGCGCGCGGCACGCCACGGCCTCCAGTTCGACATGATGCGCACCACCTTCTTCCTGGGCCGCGAGAGCCTCGTCCCCTCCCGACGCCCTGGGATGGCCCTTTGGCGCGAGAAGCTCTTCGTCTTCCTCTCCCGCAACGCCCAGACGGCCACCGCCTTCTTCGGCATTCCCGCCAACCGGGTCGTAGAGCTCGGCGCTCAGATCGAAATCTGAGAGGCCGCGCCGCCCCTCCGCTTTTCGGTGGCGCTCGCCTATCCCCTCCCCAGCTCCGGGGAGGGCTCTTTCTTTCCCCGGGCGGCGGGCGCCGCCTCGGCCGCCCCCGGCGCCGTGACGAGCTTGGTGAGGTAGCTGGAGAGAAGCCCGCCAAGGCCGTCGCCGCCCTGCACCAGGAGGTCCGGCGTCACCTTCACGTTGCCGGAGGCGATCTGCTTGGCGATCTCGATGGCCGTGACGCCCTGCATTCCGATGGCCTTGTTCTGCAGCTCGTAGGCCTTTGCGGTAGCCTCGCCGATGGCCAGGATCTTGGCGCCCTCGGCCTCGCCACGGGCGCGGATGCCCTTGGCCTCGCCCTCGGCCTTGAGGCGGAGGCTCTCCCCTTCGCCCTCGGCGAACCGGATGGCCTTTTGCTTGTTCTGTTCGGCGATCTTTACGCCGATCTCGGCCTCCACGAGGTTCTTCTGCTGGTCGGCTTCGGCGCGCGTCTTCTCGGTCGCGATGCGCGTCTGCTCGGCCTTCTGCTGGTCCTGGTACATCGCTTGCTGCTGCTGGGCGATGATCTTCTTCGTCTGCGTGTCCATCAGGTCCTGGGGCAGGGAGATCTGGCAGATGAGGACCGAGACGCATTCGACGTGGTACTTCTCCAGCTCGCTCTTGGCGCGCTCCTCGGCCTTGCGCTGCTCCTCCTGGCGGTCCTGCATGAAGTTCATGGCCGAGGTGGAGGAGGCCTGGTTGCGAAAGGAGGAGTCAATCATGGGGTGGATGACGTGGAGGATCAGGTTCTCGATGGAACCGATCTTGGCCACCATGTAGGGCGCCTGGTCCGGGCGGACGCGGATGACGACCTTGACCGAGACGCTGATCTCGAATCCGTCCCGGGAAATCACCTTGAGCGGGTCGAACCGGGTCTCCTTGCTCTGGTCCCAGTCAATGGTGATGTTGGTCGTGTCCACGATGTAGACGATGTAGGCGCGCCGGTTCAGGTAGTAGAAGCCGGGGCCCGCCACCTCCTGCTGGATTCCCCGGTAGCCCTTCGGCACGACGTAGCGCTCGATGCCCAGCTTGAGGCGCCTCTCGGCCTCCTGCGCGGTCTCGTGGCCGGCCTCGGCGCGCATGGCGGCGTCCGCAAGATCCTTGACCGGCGGCGGCTCGTCGCCGACGTTGGAGACGACGACGGCCACCTGGCCGCGCTCGACGGTGGCGACGTCGTCGAGCTCCACCTTGAACATCAGCGGGTTGATGTAGTAGGTGCCGGGGCGCAGGACGTCGAACTGCGGCCCTCGCTCCCCCTTGTTGGCCAGAAAGTCGGCGCCGTCCTGGAAGTCGTCGTGGCCGGGGACCGACGAGGCGACGTACTCGGTCTCGGGCAGCGGTTCGCCGTCCAGGGCCGTCACCAAGCCTACCTTCTTGGCGGGAATGATCGTGGCTTCCTGAATCTCCACGTGGAAGAGATCGGCGTTAACGCGGTAGGTGCCCGGAAGAAGAATGTCAATCTGGGGGCCCTTCTGACCGCCGTTGTTGAGGAAGGCCTGGCCGTTCTCGAAGTTGTTGTGGCTCTCCGCCCGCTTGGCGAGCAGGCGTCCGGGTGGGATGGGCTCGCCGTCCTGGCTGGTCACGACCCCGATGCGGCCCTTGTCAATGATGACCACAGGGACCTTGCGCACCTTGAAGAGGACCGGATTGATGCGGTATTGGCCCGGGGGGAGGATCTCGATCTGTGGGCCCTTCTGGCCGCCGTTGCGCAGGAAGCTCTCCCCGTCCTGGAAGCTGTTGTGGCCCCCCACCACTTTGGCGAAGATCTTGCCTGGCGGAATGGCGAACCCGTCAATGGACTCCACGAGCCCCACCTCGGTCTCCAGGATCGCCGTGAAGGGCTGCTTCGAGACCGAGTAGAGGAAAGGCACCAGGAAGTGCAGGCCCGGCCCGAGGGTGCGCGCCTGGATGCCCACCTCCTCCGAGAGCGCCACCACGCGTCCCTGCGGCATCTGTCTGCCGAGGTACTTGCGCTCGACCACGGCGATCTCGCGCCCGCCCACGATGACGACGGACTTGAAGAGCACCACCAGCGCGAAAAAGCCGAGGATGTACGGGTACGCAACGAGCATGAAGGCGACGAACTGGGCCATGGCCCCCTCCTGCGCGCGCCGAAGGGCTCACACCCGCCGGGTCCAGAAGCGTTCGGGCACGCGGCGACGGGAGTATATCACGCTGCGCCGGGCCATCCGGACGGCGGGTCCACGGGAATTTCCGACCGCCCGTCAGTCTGGGGTTCTCACTGGGGATCGAAGCGAAACGGTGAGGCCCGCGGCCTGCTCACAGAACGGGCGCGCCGAGGCTAAAGCCGCTTGCGGAGCGAAGCGGAGAAACGGCGTCCCGGAGCCGAGCGCCCAAGGCACACGCCAGCCTGTCCCGCGCATGGCTCTCCGTTTGCCCGGAGCATGGTGACAAGGGTGCAAGTGTGAACGCGGCCCTAGGTGGCGTAGTCCACGCTGCGGGTCTCCCGGATGACCTGGACCTTGATGGTGCCCGTGAAGCGGACCTCGCGTTCGAGCCGCTCGGCGATGTCCTTGGCCAGCCAGATGGTGGCCTCGTCGTCCACGTTCTTGGGGTCCACCATCACGAGGAGCTCCCGGCCCGCCTTCATGGCGTAGACCTTCTCCGGCCCCTTCATGCCCATCACCAGCTTCTCCACGTGCTCGAGGTGCTCCACGTGGCGCTCGAGGCCCTCCTTGTGGATGCCGGGGACGGAGAGCGCCAGGTGCTCGGCCACCTCCAGAAGGTGGGCCTCGGGCAGGGGCGAGGGGTGGTCGGGATGGAGGTGGGAGATGGCCGACACCACCGTCGGCGACTCTCCGAACTGCCGCGCGAGCTGGGCCGCGAGCAGGACCGGGTGGGTGTCGTCCAGGTGTTCCTCCACGTGGCCCACCTCGTGGAGGATGGCCGCGCGCTTGAGGGGTTCCACGGGAATCCCGAGGCACTGGCCCATGTAGGCCGCAATCTTGGCCACCTCCACGCTGTGCTCGAGGAGGCTTTGCCCCCCCGCGGTGCGCACCTTCATGCGCCCCACCAGGGCGGCGAGCCGCTCGTGCATGGTGAGGACGCCGAGATGAAACAGCGCCTCCTTGCCCTGCTCCAGCAGCGCGGCCTCCACCGTCTCGTGACACTTCTGGGCCATCTCCTCGATACGCGCCGGGTGGATGCGTCCGTCCTCCACCAGCTTTTCGAGGGTGAGGCGGGCCACCTCCCGGCGGACCGGGTTGTGGCAGGCGAGCATGATGATCTCGGGGGTGTCGTCCACAATGACGTCCACGCCGGTGATCCGCTCGAAGGCCCGGATGTTGCGGCCTTCGCGGCCGATGACGCGCCCCTTCATCTCTTCGCTGGGGAGCTTCACGACCGAGACGACGCCCTCGAGGGGGAGATAGGCGCCGACCTTCTCGACCGCCTGGAGGAGGATGATCCGGGCGAGGTTCTTGGAGCGGTCGCGGGCGTTCTCCTCCACCTTCTTGATGATGCGGGTGGCGTCCCGGCGCGCGTCGAACTCCATCTGCCGCATCAGCTCGGCCTTGGCGTCGGCCGCGGAGAGGCCCGCGATCTGCTCGAGGCGCGCCCGGTGGATGGCGAGGGCGTCCTCGACCTCGCGGGCCTCCTTCTCGACCTGCTCCTCGCGCGCGGCGAGTTTCTTCTCGCGGTCGGCGGCCTCATGAACGCGCTGCTGAAGCTGCTGGGCGGCTTTGCCCTGGCGCTGCTCCTCGGCCTCGAGGTCGGACTCGAGCTTGGCGAGCTCCTTGC
>JAKAIJ010000199.1 GCA_021814355.1 Acidobacteriota bacterium | reverse complement strand
GCTCTCTCCGACGTGCCAGGCCGGCCCTCTAACCAAACTGAGCTAAGCTCCCCCCAGACCGTTTATTAGCCCCTGGGGGCACAGTCCAGTCAAGGCACTGGACGCACGGCGCCGGTGGTGCAGACCCTCAATCGGCGACCAGCCGATACCCCACCCCCGTCTCGGTCCGGAGGTGGCGAGGGTTCCCCGGGTCGGCCTCGAGCTTCCGCCGGAGCTGGGCCATGTAAACCCTCAGGTAGTGGGCCTCGTAGCCGTAGTCCGGCCCCCACACGGCGTTCAGGAGCTGGCGGTGGGTGAGCACCCTGCCGGCGTGCTTCACGAGGGTGGCCAGGAGGTTGTATTCAATGGGGGTGAGGTGGACCTCGGCCCCGCCCCGGGTCACCAGGCGCCTTGCCAAGTCCACGCGAAGCTCCCCCGCCTCGAAGGCGGCCGGCTCCGGGGAGCCGACCCTCTCGGCGTGGCGGAGCGCCACCCGCAGCCTGGCGAGCAGCTCGGCGGCGCCGAAGGGCTTGGTCAGGTAGTCGTCGGCGCCCAGGTCGAGGGCCGCCACCTTGGCTCTCTCCTCGTCTCGGGCCGAGAGCACCACGATGGGGACCCGGCTCCACTCGCGGATCTCCCGGATCACGTCCAGTCCGTCGCGGTCGGGGAGCCCGAGGTCGAGCACGACGAGGTCCGGACGGTCCGCGGCGGCCCGGTCAAGCCCCTCCACCGCGGTGGCCGCCTCCGCCACCCGGAACCCGTTGTGGGCGAGGGTGACCCGCAGGAACCTCCGGATTCCCGGCTCGTCCTCGACGAGGAGCACCAGCGGGAGGCTGGGGGTCACGGCGGCGTCTCCGGCGCCGCGGGGGCGCCTTTGCAGGGCAGGGCCACGAGAAAAGAGGCGCCTCCGCCGGGGCGGTTCTCGGCCTGGATCGTCCCTTCGTGGGCGGCGGCGATGGCCTGGCAGATGGCGAGGCCGAGGCCGGCCCCCTCGACGTGGGCGGACCCCCTGTAGAATTTCTCGAAGATCTTCCCCTCCGAGCCGGGCACGAGGCCGGGCCCCCGGTCCTCCACCCGCACCGTCACCATCTCGTCGGCCGCCGAGGCCGAAATGTCCACGGGGCTCCCCGGCGGCGTGTGGCGTGCGGCGTTCTCCAGGAGGTTCACGAAGAGCTGCTCGAGAAGCCGGGCATCCGCCGCAACCAGGGGAAGGGAGTCGGGGAGGGTCAGGTGGACGGGGCGGCCCTCGAGGACCTTCTTGAGCCGGGCGAGGGCCGCGCCCACGATCTCCTCAACGGGCTGCCACTGCCGATCGAGGCGCAGGGTCCCCGCCTCCAAGCGGGTCATGTCGAGGAGGTTATTGACGTACCGGCTTAGGCGCTCCGACTCCTCGTAGACCGACTGGAGCAACTCCCTGCGCTCCTCCGGCTCCAGCGGGCTCTGCAGGAGCGCGCTCGAGGCGCCCACGAGGGTGGCCAAGGGAGTGCGGAGGTCGTGGGAGACCGAACTGAGCAGGGCGCTTCGCATGCGCTCCGACTCCATCTCCAGCCGGGAGCGCCGAGCCCGGTCGGCGAAGAGCGCCCGTTCCAGCGCCAGCGCGGTCTGCCCGGCGATGGTCTCCAGCCGGTGGCGCATCTGCGTGTCCGCCGGCCCCGCGGTCTTGATGGCCAGGACCCCGACCCGCCCTCCGGAGGCCTCGAGGGGCAGGTAGAGAGCGGCGTTCCCCGGCAGGGTGTCGGTGCCAAGGCCGGCGGGGTGTCCGTGCTCGAAGACCCACCGGGCCACCTGGTCCCCGTACGGGTCGCCGCCTCCTCCGCCCGCCGAGGCAACCCGGGAGAGTCTGCCCTGCCCGTCCGGCATGAAAAGGGATGCGGCGCTCCCGTAGTGGTCCAGGAGGTGGCGCGCGGCCGCCTGCGCCACCCCCTCGAGGTCCCGTTCCCGCGCCAGGTCCTGGGCGAGACGGTAAAGGGCCGTCGTCTGCCGCTCGCGTTCCCTCGCCGCCTCGGCCTGGAGGCGGACCCGCGAGGCGAGGTTGCTCACGACGAGCGCCACGGACAGCATGACCCCGAAGGTGAGGACGAACTGGGTGTCCTGGACCGCGAAGCTCAGGTAGGGCGGAATGAAGAAGAAGTCGAAGACGGCCACGCCCAGCACGGACGCCAGGGTCGAGGGGCCTGTTCCCCAGCGGGTCGCGACGAAGACGACCCCCAGAAGGAAGATCATGGCCAAGTTGACCGGGCCCATGAACGGACTCAGCAGCGCCGAGAGGCCGCCGCAGAGAGCGACGACCCCAACCGAAAGCAGGTACTTCCGGAGGGCGAGAGACCCCGCGGCGGCCCGTCGGACGCGGGCGAGGCGCTCCTCCGCGCCCCCGCCGATCACGTAGACGTCAATCCCGCCGCTCCGGCGCAGGACCTCCCCCACGAACGAAGCTCTGAACATGCTCCGGCGGACCGGGGGCTTGCCGAGGACGAGCTTGGTCACGTTCCGCGACCGCGCGTAGTGGATCACCTCCTCCGCCGTCTCCTCCCCCGAGACGGTCACCGTCTCCGCGCCGAGCTGCTCGGCGAGCCGGAGGGTGCGGTGGAGCTGCTCCCGGTCGGCGGGAGCCAGGCGGGCGTGGCCGGGGGTCTCCACGTAGAGGGCGATCCACTCGCAGCGGAGCTGGGCGGCCAGGTGGCGCGCGGCCCGCACGAGGCGCTGGCCGTAGGGGCTCGCCGCCACGCAGACCAGGACTCGCTCCCCCGCCGGCCAGGTGGCGCGCACCGCGTGCTCCTCGCGGTAGCGCTGCATCTGGACGTCCACGCGCTCGGCCGTCTTCCGGAGGGCCAGCTCTCTGAGGGCGATGAGGTTGCCGGGGCGGAAGAAATTTTCCCGCGCCCGCGACGCCTCCTCGGGGAGGTAGACCTTGCCCTCCTGGAGCCGCTGGAGGAGCTCGTCGGGGGGCAGGTCCACGATCTCTACCTCGCCCGCCTCGGCGAACACCGAATCAGGGACGCGCTCGCGGACGGTCACGCCGGTGATCTGGGCCACCACGTCGTTGAGGCTCTCGATGTGCTGGACGTTCAGGGTCGAGTAGACGTCGGTCCCCGCCTCGAGCAGGTCGCGCACGTCCTGCCACCTTTTGGCGTGGCGCGAGCCCGGAGCGTTGGAGTGGGCGAGCTCGTCCACGAGCAGGAGCGCCGGCCTGCGCTCGAGCGCCCCGTCCAGGTCGAACTCCCTCAGCTCCACCCCCCGGTAGCTGAGCAGGCGGGCGGGCAAGCGCTCCAGGCCCTCCAACAAGGCCTGGGTCTCGGCCCGTCCGTGGGTCTCCACCCAGCCGACCACCACGTCCTGCCCCTCGGCGCGGCGGGTGCGCGCCGCCTCCAGCATGGCGTAGGTTTTGCCCACGCCGGGCGCCGCGCCGAAGAAGAGGTGAAGCCTCCCCCTGCGGGCCTTGGAAGCCTCCTCGTTCACCTTCCGCAGCAGTTCGTCCGGATCGGGACGGCGCTCCATGGGACCTCTTTTCGCGGGGGCCTGTCGGCTGGATTATGGCACAGCCCGGGACCCCCGGTTTAGAACTTTACGAGGAGCGCCAGGTTGAACCGGCCCTCCGTCCTCGCCGAGGGCTTACCCCGAAATAGGGCGCGGCCGCACGCGCCGCCCCCGCTTTCGTACCTGGCGTCCAAGGTCAGGAAGGAGGCAGCCTTGCTGCGCCAGAGGTCTGGGTCGTCGCGGTACTTGACCTCGAGTCTGTCGTCCGCGTGCCGGGCACGCAATGCTCGTTGGCGGCAAGGCCACGGAGAGGGCGCTGCGCGATCCTCCTCATCAAGGCCTCACCGGCCCGTGGCCCGATCCGCATCGCCTGATTTCGCCTTTGGGGACGCAGCCATTTTTTCGAGATCAAGATTCAACTCCAGCACGTTGACGACCGGCTCTCCGAGGATTCCCCACTGGCGTTCCCGGACGTGACGCCTCACGAGGTCGCGGACCGTCTCCCGGGAAAGTCCGCGGACCCTCGCCACGCGCGGGACCTGATAAAAAGCGGCGGCGGGGCTAACGTGGGGGTCCAGGCCGCTGGCGGATGCGGTCACCAGATCCACGGGGACCGGCGCCGAGTTGCCGGGGTCCGCCGCGCGAAGCGCCTCGATCCGCGCCTTCACCTGCTTCGCCAGTTCCGGGTTCGCGGGGCCCAGGTTCGAGGCGCCGGAGAGAGCCGCGTTGCAGGGAAACGGCGCGGTCGCCGAGGGTCTGCCCCAGAAGTAGCCCGGGGCGGAGAAGGACTGTCCGATGAGGGCGGAGCCGGCGGCGCGACCGTCCTCGACGATGAGGCTCCCCGAGGCCCTCTGCGGGAAGAGGAGCGCGGCGAGGCCCGTCACGAGCAGGGGGTAGACCAAACCCGCCAGGCCTGTCAGGACGAGGACCGCGAGCAGCGCGGAGAGGGCCTGCCGTCTCATGAGAGGCTCACGTCAGGTGGAGGGCCGCGAGGGCCATGTCAATCAGCTTGATCCCCGGGAAGGGCAGCAGCACCCCGCCCAGGCCGTAGAGGAGAAGGTTCCTTCCCAGGAGCGAGGAGGCGGGGGCGGGCCGGTAGCGCACGCCTCTCAGCGCCAGGGGGATCAGGGCCACGATGATGAGGGCGTTGAAGATCACCGCCGAAAGGACGGCGCTCTGGGGTGTGGCGAGGTGCATGACGTTGAGGGCTCGGAGTCCCGGGTAGGTGGCGGCGAACGCCGCGGGGATGATGGCGAAGTACTTTGCCACGTCGTTGGCGATGGAGAAGGTCGTCAGCGCCCCCCGGGTCATGAGGAGCTGTTTGCCGATGCGGACCACCTCGAGGAGCTTGGTGGGGTTGGAGTCCAGGTCCACCATGTTTCCGGCCTCCTTGGCGGCCTGGGTCCCCGAGTTCATGGCCACGGCCACGTCCGCCTGGGCGAGGGCGGGGGCGTCGTTGGTCCCGTCCCCCGTCATCGCCACGAGGTGCCCCTCGGCCTGGTAGTGGCGGATGAGCTTCAGCTTGGCCTCGGGGG
>JAKAIJ010000198.1 GCA_021814355.1 Acidobacteriota bacterium | reverse complement strand
GAGATGGACCTCTTGGTCACCCGCACCGAGATCGGCGGCGGGCCCGAGCGCGGCATCTCCTACGTTCTCAAGGACGTCACCGAGCTCAAGCGCCTCCAGCGCGAGCTCTCCGAGGCGGAGCATCTGGCGGAGCTGGGGCGGCTCGCGGCGAGCGTGGCGCACGAGATCAAGAACCCCATCGCCGGCCTGCGCGGCGCCATGGAGGTGATGGGCGGGGTCCACGTGGAGTCCGACCCCCGGTTCGCGGTCTTCCGGGAGGCTCTCTCCCAGATCCGGCGGCTCGACGCCCTGGTGAAGGACCTGCTCGCCTACGCCAAGCCGGTGACCATCCGCACCGAGCCGGTGCCCGTCCACCTGCTCGTGGAGGCCGCGCTGGGCCTCGTGAAGGAGCCGCTCGCGGCCTCGGGAGTGGTTCTGGAGAACAAGGTGCCAGAAGACCTCCCGCCCGTCATGGCCGACCCGCTCCAGGTCCAGCAGGTGCTGGTGAACCTCATCATGAACGCCATCCAGGCGACGCCCGCGGGCGGCACGGTGACCGTGGAGGCCCGGGCCGCGGGCTCCGGGGCGGACATCGCGGTGCGCGACACCGGGTGCGGCATACCGCCCGAGGTCCTCGCGAGCATCTACAAGCCGTTCTTCACCACCAAGCACGTGGGCACGGGGCTGGGGCTCTCCATCGTCCAGCGCCTGTTGCGGGCCCACGGCGGGTCCTGCAGCGTCCAGTCCGAGCAGGGCCGGGGGACGACCTTCACCGTCCACCTGCCCGGGGAAGGCGGAGAGGGCTGATGGCGAACGAGACGATCCTCCTGGTCGAAGACGAGAAGCTCATCCGCTGGTCCCTGGCGAACCGGCTCACGAAGGAGGGGTTCCGCGTCGTCGAGGTGGACAAGGGTGGCGACGCGCTTCGGGCCCTCGACGAGCAGGAGGTGGACCTGCTCCTCTTGGATTACCGCCTGCCCGACATGGACGGGCTCCAGGTCCTCCGGTCCCTGGGCCAGCGGTTCCGGGACCTGCCGGTGATTATGATGACCGCCTACTCCACCGTGGAGAGCGCCATCGAGGCCATGAAGCTGGGGGCCTTCGACTACCTCAACAAGCCCTTCGAGATGGACGAGATCCTCGTGACCATCCAGAAGGCCCTCGAGACCACCGCGCTCAAGCGCGAGCTGGGGCGCTACCGCCGGGAGCGGGAGGAGCGATTCGGCCTCGGCAACCTGGTGGGGGACAACGCCAGGATGCTCGAGGTCTTCGAGCTGGTGAAGAAGATCGCCACCTCCTCGGCCACCACGATCCTCATCCAGGGCGAGAGCGGGACGGGCAAGGACCTGCTGGCCAACGCCATCCACTACGCCTCCGAGCGGGCCAAGAAGCCCTTCATGACGATCACCTGCTCGGCGCTCCCCGAAGCGCTGCTGGAGAGCGAGCTTTTCGGCCACGAGAAGGGAGCCTTCACCGATGCCACCACCAGCAAGAAGGGCCTCTTCGAGCTGGCGGACGGCGGGACGGTGTTCCTGGACGAGATCGGCGACATCAGCGGAAACCTCCAGGTGAAGCTCCTGCGGGTCCTCGAGGACCGCAAGTTCAAGCGGGTCGGCGGCGTGGCGGACATCTCGGTGGACGTGCGGGTCATCGCCGCCACCAACGTGGAGCTCGAGCTCGCCACGCGGGAGGGGCGGTTCCGGAAAGACCTCTACTACCGGCTCAACGTCATCCCCCTCCACCTGCCGCCGCTCCGGGAGCGCCCCGAGGACATCCCGCTCCTCGTCAAGCACTTCATCGAGCACTACAACCGGGAGTTCAAGAAGAACACGCTGGGCGCCAGCCGTGCGGCCATGCAGGCCCTCTCCGAGTACTCGTGGCCCGGCAACGTCCGCGAACTGCGCAATCTCATCGAGCGCGTCATGATCCTCGAGAACAAGGAGGTCATTGACGTGGGCGACATCCCCCGGGAGATCCTGGGGATCCAGAAGCAGGCCGACATCGAGCAGAACTTCGCGCTGCCCCCGGGCGGCGTGGTGCTCGAGGAGGTGGAGCGGAGCCTCATCGAGCAGGCCCTGAAGCGGGCGGGGGGCAACCAGAGCCGCGCGGCGCGCCTGCTGGGCCTGACGCGGGACACCCTGCGCTACCGGCTCAAGAAGTTCGGCCTGGACGGCCCCTCCGGACGGGGCGAGGCGCCGCCGCGGGCGGCGGTGCCGCCGGGAAAGGGAGCGCGATGATGCCGGACCCAAAGCCCTCGTTCCAGCCCTACGTGGCGGCGGAGAAGAGCCCGAGGGAGCTTACCCTGCGCGCCGTCGTCCTGGGCGCCGCCCTGGGGATTCTCTTCGCCGCCTCCTCGGTCTACCTCGCCCTCAAGGTGGGCATGACCGTCTCGGCCTCCATTCCCGTGGCGGTCCTCTCCATCACGCTCTTCCGGCTCTTCACCCGGGCCACCATCCTGGAGAACAACATTGTTCAGACCACCGGGTCCGCGGGGGAGTCCATCGCGGCGGGGGTGGTCTTCACCATGCCCGCGATCCTCCTCATGGGCTACGACCTGCGCGCCGCCTGGGTCCTCACCATCGCCCTGCTGGGTGGGGTCCTGGGCGTCCTTATGATGATCCCCCTGCGCCGCGGCCTCATCGTCGAGGAGCACGGGACGCTCGTCTATCCCGAGGGGACCGCCTGCGCCGACGTCCTCATCGTGGGCGAGCAGGGGGGCACCAACGCCAAGATGGTCTTCGCGGGACTCGGCGTCGGGGCGCTCTACAAGTTCCTCTACGCGGGGCTGAAGCTCTGGCGGGAGGTCCCCGAGCGGCTCTTCAGCGGCTACAAGGGCGCCTCCATCTCGGGCGAGCTGAGCCCCGAGCTGCTGGGGGTGGGCTACATCATCGGCCCCCGCGTGGCGGCCACCATGATGGCGGGCGGCGTCCTCTCCTACCTCGTCCTCATCCCCGCGATCAAGATCTTCGGCGCGGGGCTCACGAGCCCCATGTTCCCCGCCTCGGACCTCATCGCCAACATGACCCCGCGGGACATCCGCAACAGCTACGTCCTTTACATCGGGGCGGGGGCGGTGGCGGCGGCGGGAATCATGAGCATGGTCACCTCGCTCCCCACCATCTTCAAGGCCTTCCGGGGCGGGCTGAAGAACCTCGCCGCGGGCCGCGCGGGCGCCGCCCAGCCGCAGGTCCTGAGGACCGAGAAGGACCTCTCGCTCAACGTGGTCCTCTTCGGCTCCCTCGCCCTCGTGGCCGCCATGGTCCTCATCCCCGGGCTCCACGTGAGCGTTCTCTCCGCGGTCCTCATCGTCGTCTTCGGCTTCTTCTTCGTTACGGTCTCCTCGCGGATCACCGGCGAGATCGGCTCCTCCTCGAACCCCATCTCGGGCATGACCGTGGCCACCCTCCTCATGACCTGCCTCATCTTCGTCCTCATCGGCTGGACCGGTATCGGCTACCGGGTCATGGCGCTCTCGGTGGGCGCCATCGTCTGCATCGCCGCCAGCAACGGCGGCACCACGAGCCAGGACCTCAAGACCGGCTTCCTGGTGGGCGCCACGCCTCGCCTCCAGCAGATCTCCCTCATGGCGGGCGTCGTCACCTCGGCGCTCGTCATCGGCTGGACCCTGCTCCTGCTCAACCGCTCCTACACCACGATGGTCCCCGTGGATTACCCCGGCTTCACCGCCACGGAGTTCGCCGCGGAGCGCCTGGAGGGGAGCGACGGGCGGAGCTACAAGGTGGCCTACCTCCACGACCCCGGCGCGGGCGTCCCGGTGGGAAAGTATCTGGCGGACGACGCCGGCAAGCTCGCCTTCCGGGTGGATCCGGGCATCGCGGGGACGGCGCCGAAGCGGTTCAAGACCGAAACCCACCCCGGCGTGGCCCTGCCCCTCGAGGTGGGCGGGCCCGCGGTGGGCCCCGACCGCCAGACCTACACCCGGGTCGCGGTCATGAAGGGGAAGGCGGGGGAGAAGGAGGTCTCGCTTCCGGACGGCGTCTACCTCGTGGACGCGGCGGGCGCGGTGAAGTTCCTCGAGCAGCCCGTCACGAAGTTCGACGCGCCGCAGGCCCGGCTGATGAACATGATCATTGACGGCATCCTCACCCGAAAGCTCCCCTGGGGCTTCGTCCTCCTCGGGGTCTTCATCGCCGTCGTCATGAAGCTCTGCGGCGTCTCGCCCCTTCCCTTCGCCGTGGGCGCCTACCTCCCGGTCTCCACCTCCACGCCCATCTTCGTGGGGGGCCTCATCCGCTGGTGGATTGACCGCAAGACCCGCACCGGCGGGATGGAGGCCGAGTTCTCGCCGGGCGTCCTGCTCTCCTCGGGCTACATCGCGGGCGGCGCCCTCTGCGGCCTCCTCGTGGCGGGGCTCACCGGGGCGGGCCTGGACGAGGCGCTCAACCTTCCCGAGCGGGCCGGCGGGTTCCTCAAGGAGCTCGCGGAGGGCAATCTTCTCTCCTGCGTCATGTTCGGCGTGCTCGCGGCGATCCTCCTCGTGGCGGCCCTGCGCGCGCAGGCCGCCGAGGCCGGAAAGAAGACGTGAGCCGGGGAGCGGGCAAAGGGCCCTTGGCGGTGGTTTTCGACCTGGACGGAACGCTGGTGGACAGCCGGGGCGACGTGCTGGAGGCCTTCCGCCGGGGCTTTGCGGCAGTGGACGCGCCGCTTCCCCCGGAGGAGGCGCTGGTGGAGACGATCGGCATGCGACTCCAGGACTGCTTCGAGCGGTTTCTGG
This sequence comes from Acidobacteriota bacterium, assembly GCA_021814355.1. Classification (GTDB taxonomy): domain Bacteria; phylum Acidobacteriota; class UBA4820; order UBA4820; family DSQY01; genus JAEMPZ01. The sequence continues at coordinate 300 of JAKAIJ010000198.1, read as the reverse complement.
GGGACCCGGAGCGGAGCGCCGCCGGGGCCGCGGGGTTCCGGGCCTGGTACGAGGGCCACTACCGCGACCGCACCGCCCCCTTCGCCGGGGTGGACGACGCCCTGCGCGCGCTCTCGGGGCGCCCCATGGCCGTGGCCACCATGAAGAAGGGGCGGTTCGCGCGACTCCTGGTGGAGTCCTTCGGCTGGGCGCCGCGTGGGAGGGGCGCTCAAATCATTCATCTTGTCTTTGTCTTTCACTACCCAAACCTATGAACAGAGTGACGCTAGACTCTGACGTTGCTAGCATAAATGGCGGCCC
>JAKAIJ010000197.1 GCA_021814355.1 Acidobacteriota bacterium | reverse complement strand
CGCGTGGACGCGCGGAAGGTCGAGAAGGGCGAGATCGAAGACCCGCCCCGCATGCCCAACGACCACGTGGTGGTCAACGAAAGGAAGTTCCTCTAAATGTCCCCCACCGACCATCTCCCGCCTCGCAACGCCCAGGGCGAGGGCGACCTCGACCTCAAGCACTGGGTCCACATCATCTTCGAGCACCGCTGGTGGATTTTGGGCGTGACGTCGCTCGTGGTGCTCCTGGCGGCCCTCTACTCCTTTCTGGCCACCCCCCTCTACTCCGCCACCGCGACGCTCTACATCCAGAGCCAGAGCCGCCAGTCCGTGGGCAACTCCAACCTGGTGGGAGCCAACTCCTGGATGGAGGAGGAAAAGTTCTACAACAGCCAGGCCCAGATCATCCGCTCCCGCGCTGTCATGCAGGAGGTGGTGGACCGGCTGAAGCTCCAGGAGCACGAGGGTTTCCGGGGCGCCAAGGACCCGGCCCAGATCCTGATGGGGATGGTCAAGGTGGACGTGGTGCGCGACAGCGCCCTCTTCCGGGTCACGGTGACGGGACCGTTCAAGGGCGAGGTCGCGGACTGGGCGAACAAGGTGGCCGAGGTCTACGCCGACCAGAACCTGCGCGCCGCTCAGGAGTTCGTCGGAAAAGCCAACAAGGAGATGACCGAGAAGGTCCGGCAGATGCAGGAGCAGTACAACCAGCAGCAGCAGCAGTACAGCTCGGCGCTGACCCGTTCCGACTCCTACTTCCCCGAGAACCAGAAGGAGATCCTCGACAAACGCATCGAGGCCCTCGAGCTCAAGCTCAACGACGTGCGGGTCCAGGAGACGGCCCTGAGCGCCCAGATCGGGCAGATGCAGTACTGGGTCAACTCGGGCGGGAACCCCCTCTCCATCCCCACGGTCGCCCAGGACCCGACGGTCCAGGAGCTCGCCCGACAGTACGTGGAGGGCGAGCGGGAGATGGGCCGCCTCCAGGCCAAATTCACCCCCCAGCACCCCGAGGTCCAGAAGAAGCAGCGGGAGCTCTCGGGCCTCAAGGAGCGGATCTCTGCCCAGGCTCAGATCGTCCTTCTGGGCTACAAGAACCAGTACGGGGCGCTGCGGGGCGAGGAGACGAACCTAAACGGGGAGCTGAGCGCCCTGAAGCGCCAGGGGGTCTCCTACGCGGAGACCGCCAGCGCCAGCGAGACCATGGCCACCAGCAGCGCCTCCATCAAGAAGTACATTGACCTCATCTACGACAAGATGCGCGAGCTCGACGTGGCCGGGAACCTCCTCTCGAACAATATCCGCCTCGTCGAGCGCGCCGTGCCCCCCGAGGCGCCCGTCAAGCCCAACAAGAAGCTGAACCTGTCGCTGGCGCTCCTCTTCGGCTTCCTGGGGTCGGTAGGCAGCCTGGTGACCTACCAGTACCTCGACACCCGCGTCCGGTCGGTGGAGGACATCGAACAGGCACTGGGCCAGAGCCTGCTCACCATGATCCCCAACGCCGCGGAGGAGACCGAGCGGAGCGCGGTGGAGGCGTTCCAGACCCTCCGCACGGCCCTGCTCTACGCGAGCCAGAACAAGCAGAAGAACGTCCTGCTCATCACCTCGGCCAACCCCCGCGAGGGGAAGAGCACGGTGGCGGTGAACCTGGCCAACATTCTCTCCGCGGGGGGGGACCGCGTCCTGCTCATGGACTGCGACCTCCGCCGCCCGAGCCTCCACCGCAAGCTCCACCAGAAGGACTCCCCGAGCCGGGGCATCACCCACTACATGGCCAACCGCGACAGCCGGCTGGAGGACCACCTCGTCGCCAAGAACCCGAGCCTGTGGCTCTTCTTCGCCGGTCCCGTCCCGCCCAACCCTCCCGAGCTCTTCTCCATGAAGCGGTTCGAGGAACTCGTCGAGCGGGTGAGGAAGGACTACGACTGGGTGATCCTCGACTCGCCGCCGTGCCTCTCCATCACCGACGCCCAGATCCTGGCGATCCTGGCGGACCTCGTCATCGTCGTGGCGCGGTACAAGTCCACGCAGAAGCCGCTCCTCGAGCGGGCCCTTGTCTCTCTGGAGAGGGTCAAGGCCCAGGTGGCCGGGGTCGTCCTGAACGACGTGGACAAGGCCTCCTCCTACTACTACGACTACTACTACGCGAACCACTACTACTACTCCACGGGGCATACGCCCAAGCGGCTCCCGTGGCTGTTGAGCAAGGGCGGAGACTGGAGAGGCGTCTTCCGCGGGCGGCGGGACCGGGGGGATTAGGCCGCACGGTCCAGGGCAGTTGACACGGATGGGAATTCATCGTATATTCGCTAGACAGGAGGGCTACCCCATGATCGCGAAGCGTATCCTTTGGTGTGTCGCCGCGTGCGCCGTGCTGATGCTGGGCGCCGCGACCCTGGCCTACAACAGCCAGGACCCCATCACCCAGGGCGACTTCGCCGTCCTGTTGGCCGGCCACTTGAATGCCCCGGCCCCCCAGGGCGGCTGGAGCCCCGAGTCCGCCACGTCGTTCCTCTCCGGGCTCGGCCTCGCCCCCCTCAGCGGAAACTGGGACGCGTCGGCCCAGCTGAACGAGGGCAACATGGTCCATGTCCTGCGCGATATGGGTCTGGCGCTCTACTCCACCGCACCGGACACCACGGTCACCTGGGGCAAGGCCAACGCCATGTTCTTCCGCTATGACGATTTCTTCCGGAGCTACAAGCTCAAGACCCTTACGGTCCAGGGTACGACCACGACCCACATCAACACGGGCGTGGCGGGAACCCCCTCGGCCGCCCCTGAAGGCGAGCCGCAGGTTCCTCCGGCCACCCCGACCCTTCCGTAAGCCCCGCGGCGGAAGAGCTCCCGCGGAGGTCCGGATTTACCGAAGGCCGCCGGCGTCAGCCGGCGGCCTTTTCGTGTATCATGAAGGTCGGCCGCGGCGCAGGCCCGTGGCCTCTCTGCGGGGATTGTCAGCACTCTGCCCTGTCCGGAGTCCGCCGCATGTCCGCCCCCTTCCAAAATCCCGCCGAGTATCGCGCCTGGAACGACGCGATGATCCTCAAGCACGACCCGGCGGCCTACTACGCGAACCGCTGGGTGCGGCTCCTCGAACGGGCCCGACTGCGCGCCATCCAGCGGGGGCTTAAGCTCGCCCGCGGCCGGGAGGCCGTCCTGGAGCTGGGGTGCGGGTTCGGTTTTGTCCTTCGGCGGATCGCCCTCTCGGGCGGCTTCCGGCGGATTTTGGGGATGGATCTCTCACTCCCCTCCCTGCGGGATGCGCGTGAGCGGATACCCCAAGGGGTAGGGTTGACTCAAGGAGATGGCGCCGCGCCGCCGTTCCGCCTGGGCGCCTTCGACGCGGTCTGCATGACCGAGGTCATCGAGCACGTGCCCGATCCGGTGGCCCTCCTGCGGGCGTCGAGGGGGCTCCTGGCGCCCGGAGGGGTCCTCGTGGTCACGGCGCCCAACGAGAGGGTGATCAACCGGCTCAAGTGCCTTCTGCGCCGCACGGGCCTCTGGAGGCTGTTTTTCGGGCGATACGAGGCGGCGGACCGCATGGAGGAGGAGTGGCACCTCCACGCGATGGACCGGGGCCTGCTCGTAGGATGGCTCGCGGAGGCCGGCTACGAAGTCCGGAAGGTACAACCCCTCCCCGCCGCCCTGCTTCCCATGCGCTACCTCGCGGTGGGCGCGCCGGTCGGGGCCGGGGACGATGGGGCCGGCGGCGCCGGAACGGGCCGTTGAGCCGGCTGGCCGGGTCTCCTTTCGAGAAGCACCGCCACCGGATTGCTCCAGACCGGCGTAAATCGCTCTAAGAAATAGTTTTCCAGCCTGTTTTCCCGGCGAAGCGGCCTCATGAGGAGGGCGAAGCGCACCTGCTTCCCCTCGAGGGTCCCGAGAATCTCCTCCGCCTGGCTCTCGGTGTGGTAGACGGGGTAGCTCACGAAATTGTACCGGGTGGGAGGCGGGCAAAGCGTCAAGAAATTCACGAGGGGGACGAACCCGTCGGTGAAGAGGGGGGTTCCCTCCGGAACCCGCGCCTCCACCGCCTGGACCACCTCCTGGAGGATTTGGGACTCCTCCCGGACGAGAGAGCGCAGTGTCCCGGCCCGCGCCCGCACCGGAAAGCTGCGGGCAACCCCCGCGTCCCGCATGAGCGAGGCGCAGTAGAACAGGACCGAGGTGACGACGCCGCCGAGAAGAAGACGGGCAAGGGTCCGGCGCGAGACGGAGGGCGACGCCAGGGAGCGCGAGACGCCCAGGGCGGCCAGGGCCAGGGGCACGGGAGCCGCCCAGATGAGGTTCGTGAAGGACCAGCGGTGGAGCGCCGCCCCCAGAAAAGCCGCGAACCCCGCCGCCAATAACCCCAGCTCCGCCCTGGGGAGGCTTTTGCGGAGATAGAGCCCCAGGAGCACCGCCAGAGAGAGCCAGGGCAACAGGAACACGAAGGTCCACGAGAAGATCATGCTCAAGTTGTCGAAGGGGTCTGCAAATACCTGCCCGAGGGAGCCGAACCCCAACACCGCCCTCCAGCCGGCGAAAAAGGAGCCCGTGTTCCCCGGGATGCGGCCGTATTGGGAGACGGGAAAGCTGACCCACTGACGAGCGAGCTGGACCAGGGGGACGTGCGGGAGCAGATAGAGGGCGAAGGCGGCGGCGACCGCCGCTCCGCCCGCGGCCCACGAGGCAAAAAGCCGTCTCCGGAGCGAGCCCGCGGCGACGAAGGGGAAGAACAGGAGCGCCAGGGCCGCCAGGAGGTAGGCCCCTTGGTCCTGCATGCAGAAGCAGCCGGCCGCACAGAGCGCGCCCGCGGCCGCTCCCCAGGAGGCCGGATGGGGGGACGAGAGCCCGTGGCGGAGGCACACCAGGGCGGCGACCTGGCAGAGGTCCACGGCCCAGTGGTGGCTCGGAAGCGGCCAGTAGTTCACGCCGAAGGGGATGAGCACCGACACCGCGAGGGACCTTCCCCAGTAGTCTCTGGCGTAAGAGCTCACGAGGCGGTCCACCGAGAGGATCAGGAGAAGGGCAAGGACTGCCACAAGGGACTGCTCAACCGAGACGCGGTCCCCGAAAAGCTGTAAAGCG